>CAZKKD010000280.1:0-5916 GCA_964553265.1 uncultured Planctomycetales bacterium
AGGCCCAGGCCGCTGCCGGAGATGCCGCGCGTCTTCTCGTTCTTGATGCGCACGAACTCGCCGAAGAGCTTGGCCTGCTCCGCGGGGGTCATGCCGATGCCGGTGTCCGCCACCGCGACCGAGACCGTCTCGTCGTCGACGCTGGCGCGGACGTCCACCCGGCCGCCGTCGCGGTTGTACTTGACGGCATTGCTGACCAGGTTGTTGAAGACAATCTCCAGCTCGCCCGCGTCCCCGGTCATCGGGATCGCATCCGGCGCGTCGAGGTGGACGGCGATGCCGCGTTCTTCGGCGGCGGGAGCGGCGGTCTCCAGCGCGCGGTCGAGGATCGGGCGCAGGTCCACCGGGCCGACCTCGCGCACCTTCTCGCCCGACTCGATGCGGGTGAGGTCCAAGAGGTCGAGGATGAGCTTGCGCATGCCGCCGATGCGGTCGATGCTGCGGTGCACCATCTGGTCGTAGACGGCGGGGTCGTCGCCGGCCGTCTGGTCGCGGACGATGCGCAGGAAGCCCTCCACCGCGTTGAGCGGGGCCTTCAGTTCGTGCGCCAGGACGCGGAGGAACTGGAAGCGGATCTTCCGCCGCTCCTCGGCCAGGACGCGCGCCTGGCGGGTGAGGATGAGGCTCTCGGTCGCCTGCCGGACGGTGGCCTTCAGCTCCTGCGGGGTGAAGGGCTTGGCGAGGAAGTCGTACGCGCCCTGCTTGATGGCGGTCACCGCCGCGTCGAGCGAGGCGTAGGCCGTGATCATCACCGTGTGCAGCCCGCTCCGGCGGCCGATGCGCTCGAGGACCTCCAGGCCGTTCATGCCGGGGAGCTTGTGGTCGAGGAGCAGGATGTCGGGCTGGCGGGCGTCGATGACCTCGATGGCGCGCTCGCCGGTTTCGGCGGTCTCGACCTCGAACCGGACGTCGACGTCGACGTCCTCCACGCGCACCGCATACCGCGCCAGCGCCCGCTGCACGCCCATGCGCATGCCGGGCTCGTCGTCGACCACCAGGACCCGGAGAAGTTCCTCGCTCATCGATGGGGTCCTTTCCGCTGGCGCGTCGGTCCGCGCGGCGGGTCCGCCCGCCGCGGTCCCTCTCTACCACCGTACCACAGCATGCGCCCATGCAACCGGAAATCCGGTTCTTTGGCGCCGAAAGCGCTCACCCCTCGCCGGTCAGCCGCTCGATCTCGCGGGTGAGCTGCTCGAAGCGCACCGGCTTGGCCAGGAACGCGTCGGCCTTGATCCAGGAGCGCTCCTCCTGGGTCGCGGCGTCGAAGGCGAGGCCGGTCTCGTTCGCGACGCCGCTGACGATGACGACGGGGATGGCTTCTTCGCGCTTCTTGATGTGGTAGGCGAGCGCGAAGCCCGCATCCTGGTCTTCCATCATCAGGTCGATGACCGCGATGTCGGGCCGGCGTTCGGCGAGGAGCGCCTCGGCCTCGGCGCGGCCGGGGGCGGGGATTACCTCGTAGCCCGCGGCTTCGAGCTGCACCTGCTGCTGGAGCAGGAAATCCGGATCGTCGTCCACAACGAGGATCGTTTTCTTCTGGCTCATGACGGTTTCGCGCCTCCCTTTCTCGGCAGCGTGACGGTGAAGGCCGCGCCGGTCGGGCCCCGGGCCGGATCGGCGTTGGACTCCACCTGGATGTCTCCGTTGTGCATCTTGACAATCCCATAGGTCACCGCGAGCCCCAGCCCCGTCCCCACGCCGATCTGCTTGGTCGTGAAGAAGGGGTCGAAGATGCGCCCGCGGTGTTCTTCGGCAATGCCGCAGCCGGTGTCGGCCACGCACAGGCGGACGCGCTCGGCGTCGCCCGACAGGGTGACGGTCAGCGTCCCGCCCGTCTCCTCCATCGCCGAGCAGGCGTTGGAGAGGAAGTTGATGAGGATCTGCAGCACCTGGTCGCCGTCGATCTCCGCCACCGGGTCGCCGAGGGCAGCGCGGTCGACGCGCACCGCGACGCTGTCCGGGACGGTGGTGGCCTTGAGCGCCTTCTCCACGAGCGCGGCGAGGTCGACCGGCTGGCGGACCACCTTGTTCTGGCGGGCGAAGTGGAGGAGCCCCGCGACGATCTTCTTGCAGCGGTCGGCCTCCTCGGCGATGAGCTGCAGGTCCGCGCGCAGGTCGGGCGGGGCGGCCTCGTCCTCCTGCAGGAGGTGCGCATACATCAGCACCACGCCGAGCGGGTTGTTGAGCTCGTGGGCGATGCCGGCGGCGAGCTGCCCCATGCTGGCCAGCTTCTCCGAGTGCATCAGCGCCGCCTGGGTCTCTTCCAGGTCGTGGTGGCTCTGGGCGAGCTGGTGGTGGCTGTCGTTCAGCTCCTTCACGGTGCGTTTCAGCTCGTCGATGCTGTAGGGCAGGCACATCTCGCTTTCGGCGAGACCCTTGTAGACGGCGATGGCGTGCTCGCGGCAGGTCTCGTAGCCGCAGGCGCCGCAGTTGAGCTCGTCCTTCGGGTCGTGCTTGCCCATGCGCGCCAGGATGGCCTCGAGCTCGGCCTTCGACGGGAGGGGGATGCGCTGGTCGCTCTCGGCGTAGGTGCGGTCGAGGTCGAGTTCGGCGTAGGCGGCCATGTCGGCCTCCCACTGCTCGCTGCCGCGGTCGCGCAGGCGGCTGCGGACGTGGCGGGCCACCTGCCGGCGGCGGCTGAAGAGCGGGGCGTCGGCGGTCATGCCCGCGCCCATGATGCAGCCCTTGCAGGCAAGCGTCTCCAGGAGGCGCGCGTCGAGGTCGCCGGCGTCGAACTCGCGGATCGCCTCGACAAAGTCGCTGCGCCCGTCGGCGGCCACCACCTCGCCGGACATGAGGTCTTCCTCGATCCGCGCCGCCTGCAGCAGTCCCCGGCTCACCGCGAAGATGGCGCCCGGGCCGGCGTGCGGCGGATCGAAGTCGCTCTTGCCGGCGGTCTCCGACTCCACCCCGCGGGCGGTGAAGAGGTCGCGCAGTTCCGCGAAGGTGAGCGCGGCGTCCACCTCGCCGGGCAGGTGCACCGAGGCGCTTTCGTACTTCTTCGCGATGCAGGGGCCGACGAAGACGATGCGCAGGTCCGCGCCGTAGTGCTGGTGGAGCGCACGCGCCATCGCCACCATCGGGCTGACGATGGGGGCGAGGTGGCGGACCAGCTTCGGGTGGTAGCGTTCGATGTAGGCGACGATGGCCGGGCAGCTGGTGGCGATGTAGCGACCGCGGTCTTCGCGCGCCAGGAGCTGCTGGTACGCCTGCGCCACCAGGTCCGCGCCGAAGCCCACCTCGTGCACCTGGTCGAAGCCGAGCCGCCGGATCATCGCCACGAGCGCGCGGTAGTCGGTCCCGGCCCACTCGGCCGGAAAGCTGGGCGCGAGCATGGCCGCCACGGGGTGCGGCCCCGCCAGGAGCGCCTCGACCTCGGGAATCGAGCTCACCGTCTGCTTCGCGGCCTGGCTGCAGACGCGGACGCAGTTGCCGCAGGCGATGCAGCGCTCGGGGACGATCTCGGCCTGCCCGTCCGCGACGCGGATGGCCTTGGCGGGGCACTCGCGCACGCAGGTGTAGCAGAGCCGGCAGCGCTCCTCCTCGGTGCGGATGAAGGGCCGATGCGTTGTCGTTTCCATGGCGCATCCTTTCCCGGCGGCCGCGGACGGCCGGCCGGCGTCGGCGCGGACGGCGTCAGACCATGACGTCCTTGCGCGCGCGGTAGTGCGTGTGCAGCAGGTGGTGGCTCTTTTCGCCCAGCGGCTCGCCGAGGAACTCGTCGTAGAGGCGCTGGATCTCGGGGTTGCTGTGCGAGGTGCGCATCGCTTCGTCGCGGTCGATGGTGTAGAGCGCCTGCATGCGCTGGCGCACCGCCTCGGGGTCGGCGCCGTGGGGCTGGCCGCCGCCGGCGATGCAGCCGCCGGGGCAGGTCATCACCTCGATGAAGTGGAGCTCCTTGCGGCCGGCCTTCACCTCGTCCAGGAGCGCCCTGGCGTTGCCGAGACCGCTGACGACCGCGACCTTCAGCTCCGTGCCCTGGACGTCGAGGGTGGCCTCCTTCACGCCGTCGAAGCCGCGGACGGCCTGCACCTTCAGGTCCGGTAGTTCCTCGCCGGTGGCGAGGTGGTAGGCGGTCCGGACGGCGGCTTCCATCACGCCGCCGGAGGCGCCGAAGATCTTGCCCGCCGTGCTCCGCTGGCCCAGGGGGCTGTCGGCCCGGTCGGCCGGCAGCTTCGCCAGGTCCAGGCCGCGCTGGCGGATGAGGCGCGCCAGCTCCCGCGTGGTGAGGACCGCATCGATGTCGGGCTGGCCGTCGTCCAGCATCTCGGCGCGGCCGGCCTCGAACTTCTTGGCCGTGCACGGCATGACCGAGACCGAGAAGATCCGGCTCGGGTCGATGCCCTGCCGCTCGGCAAAGAAGCTCTTGATGATCGCCCCCATCATCTGCGGCGGGCTCTTGCAGGACGAAAGGTTGTCCAGGAACTCCGGGTAGAAGGTCTCGACGTACTTGATCCACCCCGGCGAGCAGCTGGTGAGCATCGGGAACGGACCGCCCTTGCCGAGGCGCTGGACGAATTCGCTCGCCTCCTCCATGATGGTCAGGTCCGCGCTGAAGGAGGTGTCGAAGACATAATCGAAGCCCAGCCGCCGCAGCGCCGTCACCATCTGCCCGTCGACGTCCGCCCCGGGCTTGGCGCCGAACTCCTCGCCGAGGGTGACCGAAATGCTGGGCGCGTGCTGGACCACCACCACCTTCTCCGGGTCGTCGAGCGCGTCGACCACCTCCTTGATGGCGCTCTGCTCGCGCAGGGCGCCGGTGGGGCAGACCATGACGCACTGGCCGCAGTTGATGCAGCTCGAGACGTTCAGCCCCTCCTCGAAGGCGGGGCAGACGGTGGCCTGGCTGCCGCGGCCGGCGAAGTCGATGGCGCTCACGCCCTGCACCTCCTCGCAGACGCGGACGCACTTGCCGCAGAGGATGCACTTGGCGGGGTCGCGCACGATGCTGGGGCTGGAGCTGTCGACATGGTGCTGGTTCTTCTCCCCGGCGTACCGGCGCGAGCGCACGCCCAGCTCCACGGCGAGCTCCTGGAGCTGGCAGTTGTTGTTCCGCACGCAGTAGAGGCAGTCGTCCGGATGGTTGGCCAGGAGCAGCTCGACGATGGTCTTCCGCGCGCGCACGGCCCGCGGGCTGTGGGTCTCGATCTTCATCCCGTCGGCGACCGGGTACGCGCAGCTCGGGATCAGCCCGCGCGCGCCCTCCACCTCCACGGCGCACATCCGGCAGGCGCCGGTGGGCTCGAGGCCGTCCATGTGGCAGAGCGTCGGGACGTCGATGCCCGCCCGCCGGAGCGCGGTGAGGATGGTCTCGCCTTCCTTCGCCTCGATGGAGCGTCCGTTGACTTCAATCGTGATCATGGCTTGTTCCTCGCAATCGGGCGTTCGCGGTATCGCGGCCTCAGGAGACCACCACCGCGTCGAACTTGCAGGCCTCCAGGCAGGCGCCGCAGGCGATGCACTTCTCCGGCACGATATAGTGCGGGCTCTTCTTGGCCCCGTGGATGGCGCCCACCGGGCACTTCCGGGCGCAGGCGGTGCAGCCGATGCACTTCTCGGCGTCGATGCTGTAGGTGCGCAGTTCCGTGCACGCGCCGGCCGGGCAGCGCCGCTCGTAGACGTGGGCCTCGTACTCGTCGCGGAACCACCGCAGCGTCGAGAGCACCGGGTTCGGCGCGGTCTGCCCGAGGCCGCAGAGGCTGGTGTCGCGGATCACCTCGGCCAGGCGGTTGAGGTACATGATGCCCTGGAAGCGCTCCAGGGTGTCGTTGCCCGTTTCGCTGCCGCGGGCGCGGGTGATGCGCTGGAGAATCTCCAGCATCCGGCGCGTGCCCTCGCGGCAGGGGATGCACTTGCCGCAGCTCTCGCGCTGGATGAAGTCCATGAAGAACTTGGCCACGTCGACCATGCAGGTGT
>CAZKKD010000281.1:0-5886 GCA_964553265.1 uncultured Planctomycetales bacterium
GACCGGAGACCTGTAGAGCCGACAAGGCGCTGGCGGCCGCTCAGGACGCGTCCTCAGTGCAGCAGCGTCGCAGGAGGAGTTCCTGCAGGTCTCTGCGGCCGTCGAGAACGGCGAGGATGTGTACGGTCTTTCCGGTGATCTGGTAGAGGATGCGATACGGCTTCCAGTGGACTTCGCGATAGTCCAAGACCTGGACCCGCGCAAGCTCCGCCGGGACATGGCCGCGCTCGGGCATCGTCTCGAGTTGCAGGCAGGTGGCTTCCAGATTGTCCAGCACGTGATCGGCGGCAGCCACGCCGTCGTGCGCGGCGATCCAGTTGTAGATCGCCAGAAGATCCGCTTCCGCGTGGCGGGTGATGCGGACCGCCACGCCCATCAGTCCTCCGCCTGCGCGTGCTTCGCTTTCCTGCGTACATCGGCAAAGGCCTGGCGGGCGGGCCTGGATTCGCCCCGGGCCGCGGCCTCCCGGCCGAGCGCGACGATCCGCAGCATGGCCAGGCTCTCCTGGAGCTCTTCGTAGTCGCTGAGGCTCTGCAGGACCGCCTTGGCCTCTCCGTTCTGCGTGATCACGACCGGCTGGTGCGTGGCGGCCACGCTCTTGACGAGCTCGGCGGCATGGGCCTTGACGTAGCTGATGGACTTGACGGCATCGCGCAGTTTCATGGGGAAGCTCCCGGGCAGACTGTTTTCGAACCGAATTCAGTCTACTTCACGACGCCGCGCATGCAAAGGAAAAGTTGCCCCGGGGCAGGGGCGGCAGGTGCGTGTGCAGCCGATCCCGGCAGACCTGGATCGCCTTCGGCGCATGGATTGCGAGCAATCCATGCCACCCGCTGAAGCCGTGCCATCCGGTGAAGCCGTGCCACATGGGGGACCGTTTTGCCGGATCGACAAACCGAGGGACAGGCCGGACGCAGTCCAACGGTGCGCCTGATCCGGCTATGCCTTTGCCAGCTTCTTGAGGATGTCGGGGAGTGCGGCGAGGGCGTCGGGGAGCTTGTCGGGGTCGCGGCCGCCGGCCTGGGCCATGTCGGGCCGGCCGCCGCCCTTGCCGCCGACGAGCGCCGCGGCCTCGCGCACGATGTCGCCGGCCTTCAGGCCGCGCTCCTCTTGCAGATCCCTGCTGACGATGCAGACGAGGCTGGCCTTGCCGTCGCCGGCGCCGGCGAGGAGGGCGACGCCGCTGCCGAGCGCCTGGCGCGCCGCGTCGGAGAGGTCGCGGAGGGTCTTGCCGTCCACCGCGCCCAGGTGCTCGGCGAGGTAGGGGATGCCGTCGGCGTCCTTCGGCGTGGCGGCGGCGGCGCGCAGGCGCTCGCCCAGCTCGCCCTGCCGCTGGGCGGCGAGCTCTTTGCGCAGGTCGCGCACCTCGGCCGCGAGCGCCCGGATGCGGTCGGGAAGCTCGTCGGGGGTGGCCTTGAGCGTCTGCGCGGCCGCGTCCAGGAGGTCGCCGTCGCGGCGGACGGTGCGCAGCGCCGCGAGCCCGGTGCAGGCCTCGATGCGGCGGACGCCGGCGGAGACGGACTCCTCGGCGAGTACGCGGACGAGGCCGATTTCGCCGGTGCGCTCGACGTGGCAGCCGCCGCAGAGCTCCTTCGAAAAGTCGCCGCTGGAAACCATCCGGACCGTCTCGCCGTACTTCTCGCCGAAGAGCGCGATGGCGCCGCGTTCGCGGGCCTCGTCGAGGGAGAGGATCTCCTTCTGCACGGGGGGGTCCTGGATGACGCGGCCGTTGGCGATCTCCTCGACGCGGCGGAGCTCGTCGTCGGAGAGCCCCTCGGTGTGCTGGAAGTCGAAGCGGAAGCGGTCGGGCCCCACCCAGCTGCCCTTCTGTTCGGCGCGGGAGCCCACCACCTCGCGGAGGGCGTGGTGGAGGAGGTGCGTGGCGGTGTGGTTGCGGGTGATGTGCCCGCGGCGGTCGGCGTCCACCTCGGCGCGGACGGCCTGCTCCGGCCGGAGCGTGCCGGACTCGACCTCGCCGCTGTGGATGAAGATGCCGTCCGCCCGCTGGGTGTCGACCACGCGGACGACCAGGTTCCCCTCGCCCACCAGCACGCCGGTGTCGCCCACCTGGCCGCCGGACTCGCCGTAGAAGGGGGTGCGGTCGAGGACGATCTCCACCGCGTCGCCGACGCCGGCCTCGTCGACGAGCGCCCCGTCCCGGACCACGGCGACGACGGTGGCCTCGGCCTCGAGCGCGTCGTAGCCGACGAACTCGGTGGCCGCGGTGCGGGCCTTCACCTCCGCGAGCGGACCGGTGGCGAAGATGTCGCCCTTCATCTTGGCGCCCTCGCGGGCACGCGCGCGCGCGGCCTCCATCGCTTCCTCGAAGCCCTCGCGATCGAGGCGCAGCCCCTCGCGGCCGACCACCTCTTCGGCCAGCTCGTAGGGGAAGCCGTAGGTGTCGTAGAGCTCGAACGCGGTCGCGCCGTCCAGCAGGCTCCGGCCGGCCACCTTCGCCTCGGCGACCGCGGCGTCGATGCGTCCGAGGCCGCGGGCGAGGGTGCCGAGGAACTTCTCCTCCTCGTTGCGGACCGTCTCGCCGATGGCCTCGGCGCGGGCGCGGACGTCGGGATACTGCCCGCCCATCACCGTGGCGACGACGGGCACGAGCGCGTGGAGGAACGCCTTCTCGATGCCGAGGCTGCGGCCGTCCACCACCGCACGCCGGAGGAGCCGCTTGAGGACGTAGCCGCGATGGGTGTTGCCCGGCAGCACCCCGTCGGCGATGCAGAAGGTGACGGCCCGCGCGTGGTCGGCAATGCGCCGCATCAGCACGTCGGCTTCCTTCGTTTCGCCGTAGGTGCGCCCGCTCGCGTCCGCCACCGCGCCGACGAGGGGCTGGAAGATGTCGATGTCCATGTTGGTGGTGACGCCCTGCAGGCAGGCGGCCATGCGCTCGAGCCCCATGCCGGTGTCGATGTTCTTCTGCGGCAGCGGCGGCAGCGACCCGTCGCTCTGGCGGTCGAACTGGGTGAAGACCAGGTTCCAGATCTCCACGTGCCGCCGGCACTCGCAGGTGATGCCGCAGTCGGGCCGTCCGCAGCCGACGGCCTCGCCGCGGTCGTAGAAGATCTCGCTGCACGGTCCGCAGGGGCCGTTCGGGCCCTGGCTGGGCGCGTCGGCGGGCCAGAAGTTGTCGTGCTCGCCGAGGCGGGTGATGCGGTCGGGGGTGAGGCCGATCTCGCCTTTCCAGATCTCGAACGCTTCATCATCGTCGGCGTAAATGCTGACCTGGAGAAGAGCTTCGGGAATCTTGAGCTCGCCGGTGAGGAACTCCCAGGCCCAGGCAATGGCCTCTTTCTTGAAGTAGTCGCCGAAGGAGAAGTTGCCCAGCATCTCGAAAAAGGTGTGGTGCGAAGGGGTTACGCCCACGTTCATGATGTCGCCGGTGCGGATGCATTTCTGCGCAGTGGTCGCGCGGGTGAAATCTTTCGGGCCGAGGCCGAGGAAGTTGTCCTTGAACTGGTTCATGCCCGCGCCGGTGAACAGCAGCGTCGGGTCGTTGGACGGCACCAGCGAGTCCGACGGGCAGACCCGGTGGCCGTGATCGGCGAAGAAGCGGAGATATTTTTCGCGGATGTCGTCTGTGCGCATTTCCTAACCCCTTTTCGTATTTGCCGGTAATGGCTTTTTCTGCATGCGGGATCCGGTGCATCGTCGCCGCGTGCGGCCGTGCCGGAACCTTCCGGCGGGGCTGCTCGGCAATCCGGCATGCCCTCCCCCGCGTTCAGCGGCGGGGGAAGAGTCGGCATTGTACGGATTCCCTTCCGTTTGGAAAGGGTTTCTCCGCCCGTGTTGTACGTGGGGAGGATGCGTGCTTTTGGCGTTTTCCGGACCGTGCAGGGACGGGGAAAAATCGCTTGACTGTTGAGGGGCCTTCCGTATTGTTGGGAGGCTTTGCGGGCCCCCGGAGTGGGGCCCTGTGTCTGAACGGGGGCTGCGAAGCGCGGTTGCGCACCCGCCGGCGGTCTGGTTTCCGGCCGGCGCCGGGAGGCGTATTGTTTCGCAAGCCCATACAAACGTGGAGATTGGCGACGATGGCTGTACCAAAACGGAAGACGTCGAAGTCCCGCAAACGGATGCGACGGGCGCACGACGCGCTGGCGACGCCGGGGCTGTCCAGCTGCAGCCGGTGCAACCAGCCGAAGCGTCCGCACCGGGTCTGCAGCAACTGCGGGCACTATGCCGACGAGAAGAAAATCGAGACCGAAAGCGCCTGATCCGTCCGGACGCGGAGCAGCAGTTCCGTAGACGGCACGGGCCTGCGCGCCTGGGGGTTGCCGCAGGCCGGGGGGAAGGGCTCCATGCGCCCCGTTGCTGTGCCCTTTCGGTGCATCAGTGTGAGACATCCTTAGCGGAGGGCACGCGGGCCGCAGGCTTCGCGCGAACCAGCACGTTCGCGCCGTCTCCAACCGCGTCCCCCCAGGCCGTCACACCCCACGGGGAGCACGACGCATGCGTTTGGCCATCGACGCCATGGGCAACGACAACGGTCCGGGCCCCATCATCGAAGGGGTGCGGGACTATGTCGCCGCTGATCGCGGGACCGAGGTGCTCCTGGTCGGGCGCGAACCAGTGCTCCAGCCGCTTCTGCACGAAGCCGGGCTGAACGGTTCGAGCCGGGTGCGCGTGGTGCACGCGGATGACGTCATCGAGATGGACGACAAGCTGCAGGCGCTGCGGGAGAAGCGCGAAAGCAGCATCGGCCGGACCGTCCAGCTGGTGAAGGACGGGGAGGCCGACGGCATGGTCGCCCTCGGGAACACCATGGCCGCGGTGGCGAGCACCCGGCTGGGCCTGAAGTATCTGGAAGGGGTCCACCGCGCCGGCATTGCGGTGCCGATGCCGGCCGCGCACGGGGTCTGCGTGGTCATCGACATGGGGGCCAACGTCAACTGCAAGCCGCGCCACCTCTGCGCCTACGCCATCATGGCCGCGGCCTACGCCCGCCTGGTGCTCGGCATCGAGGCCCCGCGCGTGGGGCTCCTCAACGTGGGCGAGGAGGATGTGAAGGGCAACACCGTCGCGAAAGAAGCCTTTGCGCTCCTGAGCGAGGCGCCGACCCGCTTTATCGGCAACGTCGAGGGCGGGGACATCTTCAACGGCAAGTGCGACGTGGTGGTCTGCGACGGATTCGTCGGCAACGCGGTGCTGAAGGCCAGCGAAGCGGTGGCCGCCGCGATGGCCGACATTCTGCGCGACAACATCCGCCGCTCCTGGCTCTGTACGCTCGGCGCGGTGCTGGCCCGGCCGGCGATCAAGGAACTGAAACGGAAAGCGAATTCGGATCAGTACGGGGGCGCGCCGCTCCTGGGAGTCGACGGGGTCTGCATCATCGGCCACGGAGGCAGCAACCCCACCGCCGTCCGCAACGCGCTCCGCGTGGCGCACGAGTCGGTGGCCCAGGGGCTGAACGGCGTCATCCACGAGAAGCTGATCCAGGCCAACGGCGTGCTGCACGCGCCCGCGGACGCGGAGCAGAACGCCGCCGCGGCCCGCAGCGCCTGACGGCACGGACGGCACCGGACGCGGGAACCTGAGGAGATCTCCATGGGAAGCGACACCCCCCTGGCCATCGTCACCGGCGGCGCACGCGGCATCGGCGAAGCCATCGCCCGGCGCCTGGCCGCCGACGGCCTGGCCATCGCCATCTGGGACGTGAACGAAGACGCGGCCAAAGCGACCGCAGACGCCATCGCCTCCGATCACGGCGTGCCGACCGCCGGCGCGGCCGTGGACGTCACCGACGCCGACGCGGTGGCCGCGGCGGCGAAGGACGCACACGGCGCCTTCGGCGGCATCGCGGCGCTGTTCAACAACGCCGGCATCACGCGCGACAACCTCATCCTCCGGATGAAGGAGGAGGACTGGGACCTGGTGCTGCCG
>CAZKKD010000282.1:0-5820 GCA_964553265.1 uncultured Planctomycetales bacterium
GGTCGCTCATCGTCTGCTACGTGATCACGCTGGCGGTCTCGGGGGTGACGTGGGTGCCGAACCTCATCCTCGGGAAGTGGGCGCAGGACTGGAGCATCATCCACATGGTGCGCGGGTGCAGCCCCTTCGCCGCGATGATGAGCGTGGTGAACCCCGCGGTCTTCCGGGCCGAGCACGGCGGGGCGGCCACCGGCCTGGCCGCCTTCGCGGACACGGAGTGGCCGTTCCTCATCGTCGCGGGGGTCGGCGCGCTGACGGCGCTGGTGATGGCCCTGCGGCTGGCGGCGCGCCCGCCCCAGCCGCGCCGGCGGCGGGACGAGAGCATCATCGACGAGCGGATGGAGCTTCTGAAGCGGCACGTCAAGTTCCCCTTCTACCTGTTCGATCCGCGCCGGCGGAAGAAGATGATCGGCCGATTCCTCAACGTGATCGCGGTCAAGGAGATGCGGACCAAGGCGTTCGGCCGCGTGGTCTGGCTCATCCGGGCGATGTACGTCTCGGTGATGGTGTCGCTGGTGCTGGCGTTCCTGCCGCTGACGCAGATCGGCTACGTCGACATGCCGGTCATCATCCTGGTCTGCCTGTCGCTCCCGCTGGGGATGATCGTGCTGGTGAGCCCGGTGCTCACCTCGAGCGCGATCAGCGAGGAGGTGGAGAGCGGCGTCTTCGATGCGCTGCGGATGACGCGGCTGGGGCCGCTCACCATCGTGCTGGGCAAGCTGGAAGTGGCCTGGTTCTTCGTGCTGCTGCTGGTCTCGAGCACCTTCCCGGCGTTCTTCATCCTCGCCTTCATCAGCAGCCCGGCGGGGGAGATGGAGAAGATGGCCGGTGCACTGAAGGCGCTGGCCGGCGGGGGCTTTTCCGAAGCGCTCTCGTCGTTCGGCGAGCTGGACCTGGCGATCTTCGTCGGCATGTTCCACGCCTTCTGGGTGGCGGTGACGGCCATCGTCTTCGCGACGGTGACGGGGCTCCTGTGCAGTACGCTCTTCCGGCGCAGCAGCACCGCGACCTCGGTGGCGTACGGGGTGGTCTTCGCGGTTGCGTTCGGGACGCTCATTCCCTATTTCGTGGCGGACAATCTGCCGCACGACCTGGTGGCCTGGTTTGTGACGCTCAATCCGTTCGCGGCCGCCGGCAAGGCGGCGAGCGGCTGGGTCTTTACCGAGTACAGCGAGCGGCTCTGGCTGGACCACATCCGCTGGCTGGGCGGGCTGAGTCTCGTGATGCTGTTCGCGGCAGCGGGGCGGGTCTGGTGGCTGATGCGACCGGATCGATAGGCAGGCAGCAACGGGAGACGGGCATGCGGATGTCCCCGAAACGCAGTTTCACCGCACTCCGACGCCTCGGCGCCGCCATGGCGCTGTGGTGCTGCCTCGCCGGGGCGGCGCACGGCTACGAGGCCTACGTCGTGCGCGACGCGCCGATGAGCCCCGAGACGCAGGCGCTCATGATCGAGCTCCTCCGCGAAGGCCCCGACCAGGACAAGATGCGCGCCGCCATGGCGCTCGGGAAGGCGCGGATCGCATCGGCCGAAGCGCGCGCCGCGCTGGGCGCGGCGGCCGGCGCCGAGATGCCGGAGCTCCGCGCCGCGGTGGCGTTTGCCCTCGGCCGAGGCCGGCACGAGTCGACGTTGCCGCTTTTGCGGACGCTGACCCGCGATCCGGACTGGCAGGTCGCGGTCGAAGCGCTGCTGGCACTCCGCGAGTTCGGGGCGGGGGGCAACCGGGCCGAGCTCTGCCTGGAAGCGCTCTCGCGCGAGGACGCGGCGGTGCGTCTGGCGGGGTTGCAGGCGCTGGCGGTGGTGGGCGGGCCCGGGGACGGGGCGCGCCTGCTGCGGTCTCTCGGCAAGGAATCGCGTCCGCGACTGGTGGCGACGGGCCTCCTCGCGATGGCCGAGCGCCGCATGCAGGCGCAGGGCGCGGCGTTGGCCCCGTTCTTCGGCATGGACGACCCGCAGGTACGGGCGGCCGCGGTCCACGCCGCGGGCCGCCTGGCGCTCGACACGGCGGTACCGCGGGTGGGGCCACTCCTTCGCGACGACGCTGCGCTCGTCCGGCGGGCCGCTGCAACGGCCTGGGCCGCGCTGCGCGGACAGGAAGGGGCACCGGAGCTGGAGCGCCTCTGCGGGGACGACGATTCGACGGTGCGGGAGGCGGCGGCCGGTGCGCTCGCCGAAGCCGGACGGGTCGAGTCGCTGGACCCGCTTGGGCAGTTGCAGGCGGACCCGTACCGGCAGGTGCGGCGGGCGGCTTCGGAAGCGATGCTGCGCCTTGCCGGGCAGGACGATGCCGTGCGGGCCGAGGTGGAGCGCCTGGCGCTCGCGAACGTGGCGTCGGATGCGCACGTCCGGCGGCTGGAAGGGCTGGTTGTGCTCGGCCGCCTCGGCGGCACCCCGGCGGCGGAACAGGCCCTCGCCGCCCTCGAAGGGGTGGAGGGAATGCCGGAAGCGCGCCTGTCGATCTGGATGATCGGCCGGTGCAAGGTGACGTCGGCGGCGGAGCGGGTCGTTGCGGCCATCACCGACGATGCGCCCGGTCCCGACGGGGAGCCCCGCAACGACACGGCCATGCGCCTGCACGGGGCGGTGGCGGTCGGGCGTTTGCGACATGCGCCGGCGGTGCCGCACATCGACAAGGTGCTGTCGGAGACCAAGACGGAGATGGGGGTGATCTTCTATGTCTACGGCGGGCTGGCCCGGACGGAACTCATGCGCAGCCTGACCGAGATCGACACCGACGCTGCGGCCGCGGCCCTGCGCAAGCGCGCCACCGCCACCCGCCCGTTCGAGGCGATCGACAACCTCCAGCTTGCCCTCCGGTACCTGAAGGACCGGGGCGAGATCCCCGACCTGGTCGGTGCGCTCAAGAAGCTGCACGGGACCAAGGAGATCAGCGACGACCACAAGCGGCTCATCGTCGACGTCCTGGTCGACGCCACCGGAAGCGCGCAGGGGCTGGAGCGTCCCGAACAGCAGCCGTCCTACGATCACTTCTTCCTCCAGGCACGCTGAAGGCGGCCGGACCGTCTCTGCAGAACCGGGGTTCCCTGATGGCGACCGTGCCCGCATCCGAAGTGGAGACGCGCCTGGAGCGCCTGCGGGCGCTCCTGCGGCGGCGGCGGATCGGGGCGGCGTACCTGGTGGGGACGGCGTCGGTGCGCTATTTCTCGGGTTTCACCGGGGACGAGAGTGCGCTGCTGGTGACGGCGTCGACCTGCACGCTCATCACCGACAGCCGCTTCGCCGAAGAGGCGGAGGCCTCCGCCCCGCTGGCGGAGGTCGTGCAGCGGACCGACGGACTGGCCACCACGGCCGGGACGCGGCTCCGCGCCCTGGGCGTCAAGGCGGTCGGGGTCGAAGAGGATCTGCTGACGCTCAGCGCCGAACGCACGCTGCGGCGTGCTGCATCGGGCCTGCGGCGGAAGGGGCTGGACGCCGACCTGCGGACGCTGCGGCAGGTCAAGAGCGACTGGGAGGTGCGCGCCATCCGCCGGGCGCTTCGCGTGGCCGAAGGGGCCTTTCGCGATACGCTGCCCTTTGTCGCCCCGGGGGTCCGCGAGCGCGAGGTGGCCGCCGAGCTTGAGCACCGGATGCGGCAGCGGGGCGCGTCGGGTGCGGCGTTTCCCACCATCGTGGCGGCCGGCGCCAACGCAAGCCGTCCGCACGCGCATCCGGAAGGGCGGCGCCTGCGCGACAACACGATGGTGTTGATCGACTGGGGCGCGACGGTGGACGGCTACCATTCCGACTTGACACGCACGCTCTTCCCCGGTACCGTTTCGCCCTCCTGGCGGGCGCGCTACGAAGCGGTCCTGTGCGCCCAGCAGGCCGCCATCGAACGCATCCAAGCGGGCATGACCGGCGCCGAAGCGGACGCGGCGGCGCGGAGCGTTCTGGAGGAAGCGGGCCTGGCCCGGCGCTTTGGGCACGGGCTCGGCCACGGCGTGGGACTGGAGGTCCACGAAGGGCCGACGCTTTCGAAGCGCAACGACCATCCACTGCCCGCGGGGGCGGTGGTGACCGTGGAGCCGGGGGTCTACATTCCGGGCAGCGGCGGCATTCGCATCGAGGACATGATTCGGATCGGCGACGACGGCGCGGAGGTGCTCTCGCGATTGCCGAAGACGCTGGACCGGGTGACTGGGCAAGGAGGGGGCGGGGCATGAGCAGCGAACGCATCCAGGAACTCCTGCAGTTGATGGCAGAGCATGGCCTGAGCGAGCTCGAGCTCGAAGAGGGCGAATTCAAGGTTCGTCTCGCGAAGCCGACGGCCCCGGTTGCGGGCGTGGCTGCGCCGGCCCCGATGGCGGCGGCCCCGGCGGCCGCGCCGGCCGCGGCGGCGGTGGACAGCGACCTCGTGCCCATCGACAGTCCGATCGTCGGCACCTTCTACCGATCGCCGGCGCCGGACGCCGACCCGTTCGTCAAGGCGGGCGACAGCGTCGACGACGAGGCCGTGGTCTGCATCGTCGAGGCGATGAAGGTGATGAACGAGGTGAAGTCAGGCGTCCGCGGCACCATCGCACAGATCCTCGTGGAGAACGGCGAAGCGGTGGAGTACGGTCAGCCGCTCTTCCTGGTCAAGCCGGCCTGACGCGCCGGCGTCCCTGCCATCCAATCCGGCCGCGCGCATCCGCGCCGTGCCGCCTGCGAGACGGGGGTCCGACAACGTGTTTTCCAGCATTCTGATCGCGAATCGCGGCGAGATCGCCGTCCGGATCATCCACACCTGCCAGCGCCTGGGCGTGCACACGGTGGCGGTCTATTCGCAGGCGGACCAGGAGAGCCTGCACGTCCGCCTGGCCGACACCGCCATCTGCATCGGCCCGCCGCCGAGCGCGCGGAGCTACCTCCACATTCCGAGCATCCTGAGCGCGGCCGAGGTGGCGAACGTCGAGGCGATCCATCCCGGCTACGGCTTTCTGGCCGAAAACGCGCACTTCGCCGACATCTGCCGGTCGGTCGACATCGAGTTCATCGGCCCCCTGAGCCACGCGATGGACCGCATGGCGGACAAGGCCGACGCCCGCGCGCTGGCCGCCTCGGCCGGCGTGCCGGTGCTGCCGGGCAGCGACGGGCCGGTGGCGGACGACGACGAGGCCATCGCGACCGCGCACCGGATCGGCTATCCGGTGATGGTCAAGGCCTGCGCCGGCGGCGGCGGCCGCGGCGCGCGGGTGGCCCGGAACGATGTCTCGCCCCGCAGCGGCCTGCAGCAGGCGCGCGCGGAGGCGGAGGCGGGCTTCGGCGATTCGTCGGTCTACCTCGAGAAATTCCTGGAGCGTCCCCGGCACATTGAGGTGCAGGTCCTCTGCGACAACCACGGCAACGCGGTCCACCTCGGCGAGCGCGACTGCTCGGTCCAGCGGCGACACCAGAAGCTGGTGGAGGAAGCGCCGAGTCCGGTGCTCGACGGCAAGACGCGCCGCCACCTGTGCGAGTCCGGCCTCGCGGTCGCAAAGGCGTGCGGCTACACCAACGCGGGGACCGTGGAGTTTCTTTACCAGGACGGTGAGTTCTACTTCCTCGAGATGAATGCGCGCATCCAGGTGGAGCACCCGGTGACCGAGATGGTGACCGGCGTCGACATCGTGGAGGAGCAGCTCCGGATCGCCGGTGGCGAACGCCTGCGCCTGCGCCAGAAGGACATCCGCACGCGGGGGCATGCCATCGAGTGCCGCATCAACGCCGAGGATCCCGCGCGTGCGTTCGCGCCCTGCCCGGGGAAGGTGAACCTTTTCGTCGATCCGGTCGGCGACGGCTTGCGGGTGGACTCGCACGTCTATTCGGGCTATACTGTGCCGCCGTACTACGACTCCCTC
>CAZKKD010000283.1:0-5795 GCA_964553265.1 uncultured Planctomycetales bacterium
ATCCCTCCAGGCCCATGATCACCCCGGCGGTCGTCGACTTGCCGGCCCCGTTCGGCCCCACCAGCGCGTGGATATGCCCCCGCCACACGTCCAGCGAGAGCCCGTCCAGAATGTTTTTCTCTCCCAGCCGGAGACGGATATCCTCCAGGCGGAGAATGGTGTCAGGTGTGCTCATGTGTCTCGAAGCCCCCTCAGGTGAGACAGTCGCGATGCAGACGCCTCCCGCGCTTCCGCCACCAACCCCGTCCGCACGGGGCACTCCCCGCTTTCACGCGAACCAGGCGCGGAACCGCACAGCACTGAACGGAATTTACGCAAGCGGCATGCCCGGTGGAGCGTGCAGGGCCGACCAAGCAAAGCTGTCGGCCGCCGTGTGCCTGGTGCGCTTCGGCCGACAGCTGGCACTTTGTCGGCCCTGCTTGACTGCAACCGGTAGGATGGGGCTTTCCCCATGCTGCCTCTTCAGGTCTTCCTTCAGCATGGGCCAAGGCCCATCCTACTTCACTATTCTACTCCCATAGCTGTGGAACAACGAAATCACTTACCAACAGCAGGACGTCCCGTGGTTGCCGTTGGGGGGGGCGCTCCTTCAGCATATAATTAACAAAGCGTTGCTTCTTTTTCGGAATCGGACGCTCTGAGGCTGAGCCCATTTGAATCACGTCCTCGACTGGGTCATCCAAGCGGACGGTGTACATCTTCCCCTCAGGGCGATTGTCGTCCGGCCATGAAAACGCATACACGTCATACTTCCCGTTAAGCTTTCGGGTGGATAGAACAACCACCTTTGAGACCTTTCTGCCCGACCAAGACAACTGAATCCTACAAGTCGGCCTGTGGTCAGTATAGACTACGAAGTCATAGAATCGTCCGTATTCAGCGACGACAGATCGGTTCATCCAGACGATTCCGTTTAGCCTTTCATTCCAGTTCATCGGACTGCTTCGCCATTTGCACAGGAATGCGCCTTCGGGGGTCATTGCAGAATACTCCGTGTACTCGTTCATCCAGAGTCGGTGAAGAAGCATCTGCGAAGAACCCGGGTAGTACAGACTGCACGTATGGATGAGGCCTTCATTGAGAAGCACTTCCTTCCGCAAACGCCCCCAACGGTCCCACACTCTCCATTGCCCGGTGTAGTTCGTGGGCCAGGATCCCTGCATCTGTTCAATTCTGACAGAATGACGGACTGCATTGAGCCAGTGGATATGCAAAGCATACGAGTAGCCATTGCTCTGGATCGGCATGCAGTAGACAACAGAAAAGCATAGCGCCGCCAGCGCTACCACTCCGTACAGGCCTTTCCGGCCAATGCTCGCAAGCCTGAGCGGCATATTTCCATCCCCTGTCACTTAAGAATCTTCTCCTTTATTGCATACTCGCATACCACGGACTGCGCGGCCGGCGGGTGGCCCAACCGTCAGCATGCTCCACTCCCTTTGGGTGGCTCACCGGCCCCTCTCTTGTCGCCCGTGTTCCTCTGCGTTCTCTGGCTGTCCCCGGTTCCTGCCCGTTGGCTCTTCTTCGTGCTCTTCGTGCTCTTCGTGCCCTTCGTGGTGAATCTCTATCCGTGTCCCTATCCGTGTCCCTATCCGTGTCCATCCGTGTTTTGCGGTTGCGCTTCCGTCGCCAGGCGGAACGGGCTCCCCTACGGCCGGGTCAGAACGTGAGCGTCACGGTGCCGCCGGGCGGCAGCCGGTAGGTCGACTCGTCGTCCACCTCCACGCGCGCGATGCCGGCGGCCGGGTACGGGGTGGGGTTGGTCACCTCGGCCCGGCGCGCATCCCAGTCGACGCGGAGGTCCAGGTGGTCGAAGGCGGCGGCGCAGCTCCGCGGGGGGTCGAGGTAGACGCCCGGCAGCTCGGTCCGGGCCAGGAGCAGGTCGAGCGCGGTGTCGGCGCGGCTCTCCTCGCGCACCGTCCCCGGTTCCGCGGCATGGTCCGGCAGCGGCAGGTCAGAGACCGCCATCCCCCGCCGGAGTTCGCCGAGCGCGGCGTGGTACGGCGTCACGTATTGCGGGAGCGCGCGGACCATCGCCTCGGCCAGCGCCAGGACGCGCCCCTCCCCGCTCGCCCGGTAGAGCCGCAGCAGCCCCGCCGGCGAGTGCCCCCCGAGGCCCGGGCCCAGGCGCGGTTCGGCCACCGACCGGAGGACGCTGCCCCGCGTCTCCAGGCCCATCCGGCCCAGGTCGCTCGCCGGCGGCCAGGCCGCGTCGTGCGCCAGCACATACAGCGACAGCAGGTCCGCCGCCGCCAGCGCGTGCGCGAGGTGCGCCTTCTCGTGCGTCTCTTCGTAGAGGAGGAGCCAGCTCTCCAGCAGCGCCGCCGCGCTGCGGCTGTCCGGGGCCCGGCCCGCCTCGAAGACGCCCCCGCCCGCCGCGGCGCGCTGCAGCTCCCGCGCGTAGACCGCTCCCGCCCGCGTCGCAACGTCGAGCAGGTCTTCCCGCCCGCAGTAGCGCCGCGCCAGCGCCAGGCAGCCTGTCGCCAGCGCCCCCGCCGCCGACCCGCTCTCCCAGACCGCCGGGTCCGCGTTCCGCCCGGCCGCATAGCCGAACTCGCCCGCGTCCGCAAAGAGCGCCGCAAAGGCGTCGCAGCACCCGAGCGCCGCGTCCCGCCACGCCGGGTGGTCGCCGCCGCCGTGGGTGCCGACCGCACGGAGCATCCAGTAGCAGGCGTCGGTCGCGCCGCGCAGGTGCGCCCAGGGCGGATCGCCCAGTCCGCCCCACCGGTTGTGCAGGCTGTAAAAGAGCCCGCTCGGCGAGGGGCCCTCCTCGGCAATGAAGTCGAGCATCGCCACCCCGCGCGCACGCGCCACCGCGTCGTCCTGCACGCTCAGCGCATAGGCCAGCCCCGCGCCGCCCCGCTCGCCGTGGCGCAGCCGCCGGTCGTCGGGAAAGCCCTCCTCGTCCGGCCCCGGCGCCGGCGCGCCGTCGGGATTGCCGACCCCGGAGAGGACGATGGGGGGATGCCAGTGGCGTTCGTTCAGGTTCTCGACCGCCAGCCCGGCCGCGACCCCGAGCGGCAGCCGCGCCCGCGCCGGCCCGCCGGCCAGCGCCTGGCGGAGTTCGTGCACCGCTTCCAGGTACGCCCCCATGTCCGCGGCGTCGACGAGGCGGATGGCCGCGCGCGTCGCCACCGCCCCGCCCTCGCCCAGGTACAGCCCGGCCGGCTCCACCGGCAGGTCGCCGGCCTCGGTGCGCCGCGTTGCGCGCCGGAGCGGCAGCGTCACCGCCAGGCGCACCTGCCCGCCCCGCGGTTCGCGCCGGAGCGAGAGCCCCACCGCCCCGAGCGCGCAGTCGGTCCCCACCGCCACAAAGAACCCCGCCCCCAGCGCCGGCCAGTACGCCCCCGCCCCCGGCAGCGCCAGGTTTGCGGCGGGCAGCACAATCTCGTCAATCGCAGTGTCCGACAACCGGACAGCCCCTTCGGGCAGCCCCTTCGCGCGGTTGCCGTCATGCAGCGCCCCCGGCGCCAGCAGCACATCCTCCGGACCGAGCGGGAACTCCAGCGCCAGCGCAAACGAGGTGTCGTTGACAAACCCCGCGGCCATCCGCGCGGTGAAGACCGCGTCCGCGCCCCCCGGCCGCACCGGCCCCGCCCAGTCGAACGCCACGGTCCGCCCCGCCGGGTCCACCACCTCGGCGCGCGCGGCAAAGGCGTCGTCGTCCAGCGTGCAGGCGATGTCGGCCGGCATGGTGCGCGTGCCTTCGGCGCGGTTGTCGAGCACGAATCCCGGCCGCAGCCGCACCGGCCCGCCCCCGCCCGGCGTGCGCAGCACCGGCGCTCCCCCCTCATAGTCAAGGCGCATCCCCTGCCCTTTCCGACGCGGTCCGTCCGGTGCGGTTCCGCCGGCGCAATCCCGCCGACGCGTCCGCGCCGGCCCGGCGTGCACATTCTACCCACGCGCCCGCCGCGCCGCAAAGGTTTCCGCAACCGGCACGCGTGCGCACCCGGTTGCACCCGCCGCGACACACCGGCAACCACGCGGACCACCACCGCAAAGCCATTCGGTTCTCCCTCTCCCCCATTCGGTTCTCCCTCTCCCCTTGGGAGAGGGCCGGGGTGAGGGCCCCGAAGTGCGAAGATTCTTCCAGGGGGAGAGGGGACGTTTGCCGAATCGGCGCCGCCAGGTGGAGAACGAAAGGGCAAGAATTGAATAGCCCTGCCACCACCGGCACGTGATTGACCGCGCGGAGCGCCCGCCCTACAATGCGGCCACGCCCGCGACGGACTGCGGCAAGCGTGCGCCGCCCCGGAAACGCGCCCCACACGTCCCGGGACGGGCGTGCGACGCCCCCGCGACAGCCGTGGCACGCCCCCGCACAGGCGTGGCGCGGCCCGGGACGCGTGTCCCGCGCCGGCGGCGTCCCGGTACGGTGCGCCGGCCCGCAACCGCCGCGCCGCAGCGTCTCGCGAACGGAGATCGAAATCGGATGACCGAAAACGGAATCTGCTACCTGGTCGGCGCCGGCCCCGGCGATCCCGGCCTCCTGACGCGCCGCGGCGCCGCGTGCCTGGCGCGCGCCGAGGTGGTCTACTACGATCACCTCGCCGACCCGTCGCTCCTGGCGCTCGCGCCGGCGTCGGCCGAGCGGTTCTACGTCGGCAAGCGCGCCGGCGAGCACGCAGTCCCGCAGGACCAGATCTGCCAGCGACTTGTGGACGCGGTCGCGGCGGGCCGGACCGTGGTGCGCCTCAAGGGCGGCGATCCCTTTGTCTTCGGCCGCGGCGGCGAGGAAGCGCTCGCGCTCGCGGAGGCGGGCCTCGCGTTCGAGGTGGTGCCGGGGGTGACCGCCGCCATCGCCGCGCCGGCCTATGCCGGCATCCCCCTGACGCACCGGGGGTTGTCCGTCTCCGCCGCCTTCGTCACCGGCCACGAGGACCCGGACAAGGCCGCCTCGGCCGTCGACTGGGACGCCCTCGCGCGCATCGACACGCTCTGCGTCTACATGGGTGTCGGCCGCGTCCGGACCATCGTCGACGCCCTCCGCGCCGCGGGGCGGCCCGCGGATCAGCCTGCCGCGGCGGTCGAGTGGGGCACCACGCCGCGCCAGCGCACGGTGCTGGCCACCCTCGCAACGCTTCCCGACCGCATGGCCGAAGCCGGACTCGGCCCGCCCGCGACGCTGATCTTCGGCGCCGTGGCGGGGCTCCGCGAGCGTCTGGCGTGGGTCGAACGCCGTCCGCTCTTCGGCCGGCGGGTGCTGGTGACGCGCACGCGGCGGCAGGCGAGCGCGCTCTCCGACCGCCTCCGCGCGCTCGGGGCCGAGGCGGTGGAGCTGCCGGTCATCCGCATCGACCCCCCGACCGACCCGGCCCCGCTCGACCGCGCTGTCGCGGACGTCGCGACGTACGACTGGCTCGTCTTCACCAGCCCCAACGGCGTGCGCGCCTTCTTCGACCGACTGGACGCGCGCGGCGGCGACGCGCGGGCGCTGGGCGGGGTGCGCGTGGCCGTGATCGGCGCCGGGACGGCCGCGGCGCTGGGTGAACGCGGGGTGCGGGCCGACCTGGCGCCGGATCGCTACGTCGCCGAGGGGCTGCTGGACGCGCTCCCCGCCGACGCGCCGCCGGCGGGCAAACGCTTCCTCCTCTGCCGGGCCGAGACGCCGCGCAACGTGCCGCCGGAGGGCCTCTGCGCCGACGGGGCGGCCGCGGCCGCGGTCGCGGCCCACCGTACCGCGCCGGCCGTCGGCGCCGACCCCGCGGCCCTGGCCGCCCCCCCCGCCCGCCCGCCCCACCCCGGTACCTTCGCCTCCTCGACCCCCGGCGCGCCCTACCTCCGCCCGCTAGGCC
>CAZKKD010000284.1:0-5763 GCA_964553265.1 uncultured Planctomycetales bacterium
GGGCCGTCTCTTCGCCGCAGACGTAGGCGCCGGCGCCCATCTGGATGCGGATGTCGAAGTCAAAGCCGTCCTTGCCGCAGACGCTCTTGCCAAGGAGGTTGTTCTTCCGCCGCTCGGCCAGGACCGTCTCCAGGAACTCGCGGAGATAGTTGTACTCCGCCCGGAGATACAGGATCCCGGTGTCCGCGCCGATGGCGTAGCCGGAGATGGTCATGCCTTCGAAGAGGAGGTCCGGGCACTCGGTCAGGACCACGCGGTCCTTGAACGTGCCGGGTTCGCCCTCGTCGGCGTTGCAGAGGACATACCGCTGCTCGCCGCCGGCGTTGCGGGTGAATTCCCACTTCATGCCGGTGGGGAAGCCGGCCCCGCCGCGGCCGCGGAGGCGGGAGGTCTTGATGTCGTTGATCACCTCGACCGGGCTCATGGCGAGCGCCTTCTTCAGGCCCTCGCCCGGCGTCATTTCGGCGAAGATCACCTCGCCCTTGCGGCGGATGTTGTTCTCCACCATCGACTGCACCAGTTCGTTGGCGTTGTTGCCGTCGCCGTAGCGGGTGGTCAGCTTCTTCGGGTCGGGGTCGGCCTTGAGCGCGCTGATAATCTTCCGCGCCGACTCGGCGTTCAGCTCCGTCACGACCTCGTCGTTGACCAGGGCCGCGGGCGCCTGATCGGACATGCCGATGCAGGGCGTGTATTCCAGGCTGAACATGCCGTCGGCGGTCGTCTCGCCCATCCCGATGCCGAGGGCCCCCTCAAACGCCTTGGCGACCTCGTCAACGCCGGCCATGCGGTCGATGATGTCGTCGCAGAGGCGAATGACAATCTTGCCCTTGGGCTTCTCGGAGAGGAAGGCGTAGAAGGTCACCACGCTCTCCACGTCCACGTAAGCGGCCCCCGTCTCCCTGGCGATGAGGTTCATTGCTTCGGGACAGACGCACCCGCAGGCGCGCTGCACGTCGATAGCGATGTCCATCATGCGGGCAGGGTCCCGATCGTACTTGGCGCAGATGTCTCGAATGGCCGTCGTCTGTTCGTTGCTCATGGATCGTCCCGTCCTGGCTCTGTGACCACGTTCACGATCTGCAACTGCATGCCGGAATGTCAACTTGGTTCGTTACAATAGCAAGATTGCCGTGGGTTGGCAAGTCTTTTCGTGAATTTTCACACAATTTAAATGCAGCCCCGTAGGAAGCCACAACCGCAGTGCATGAAATCGGTTACGAAAAGTCCTCCGCATCACGCAACAAATTCCCCTGTGCCAGGCGGTAGGAAATCTCCGCAAGCCCGCTGGAGAGCAGTTCATTGCGGATGATCGTGCCCTCCGGGGCCTCGAGCGCCACGGGGGCAAAGTTCCACAAGCCCCGGACGCCGGCAGCAAACAGGCGGTCCGCCATGACCTGCGCGGCTTCAGCGGGAAGGGTCAGGATTGCGAAATCCACGGGCCGTTCTGCAAGAAAGTCTTCGATCCCTTCGGTCGGGTGGACGGGAACGCCGCCCAGTTCCGGCCCGACCTGCCCGGCAGCACGGTCGAAAACGGCCACGATCTCAAGGCCGAAGTCGCCGAATCCGCGGTAGCTGGCAATGGCGCCGCCCAGGCGCCCCGCACCGACCAGGATGGCCCGCTTGCGCTCGTCAAGCCCCAGCACGTGGCGGATGGTCCTCAGCGCTTCGCCCGCCGGATAGCCCACTTTCGGCTGACCCCGGACGCTGATGGCGGCCAGATCCCGGCGGACCAGGGTGTCGTCGATGCCCATCATCTCGGCCAGTTGATGGCTCGAGACCGTCTCCCCGTTGTGGCTGTTCGTCAATTCACGAAGGTAATGATAGTACCGCGGAAGACGCTCGATCACGGGGCGGGAAAGACGCTTCATGCGCGCATCCTTGTGCCTTGCTATTCAGCGGAGAACTGCCCGGGACGGCGGGAGTATACGCCCCGCCCGCCCCCGGGTCAAGCGCTTCCTGCAGCCGGCCGCTGGCGAGGGACTCACTTCTTGCGTTGACAGCGGACGCGATTTCGACTTGATTTGCGCGGGTCAGACGACTTTATCCCGCGAAGGAGAGGCCCATGCCGGAACTCGTACGTCTCAGCATGTCGCTGGAGCGCCCGCTCTACGACAGGCTCGAAGAGCTTGTCCGCAACAGCGGCTACACCAATCGCTCCGAATACCTGCGCGACCTGATCCGCAACACGCTGGTCGACCAGGCCTGGGAGCAGAACGACGACGCCCTCGGCACGGTCACGCTTCTGTACAACCACGAGCACCGTCACCTCGGCGAGCGCCTGACGCATGAGCAGCATCACCACCACGATGCGATTCTTTTCACAACCCATGTCCACCTCGACGACCACCTCTGTGCCGAAACCATCATGATCCGCGCCAAGGCCGGCGAGATCCAGACCATCTACGATCGCCTCCGGCAGCAGAAGGGGGTACTCCACGCCGCCCTCTCCATCAGCACAACCGGTCGCAAGCTTCGCTGAGAACGACGCTTGTGGTTTCGTGCCGTTTCGGTACAATGGGCCTGTCGGCCATCCTTGCATGAGGGGTCCTATGTCTCTGTACGCCCTGCCCCGCACCATCGGGAACTTCCGCCGAGCGACCCAGAGCGCGATGGTCCTTACGCGGCACGGCTTTGGTCACCTGATCAGCCGCCTCGGCCTCAGCGAGCTTGTGCCCGGCTTTGCCCGCTTTCGCATGAGGATTCGGGAAAGCGCCGAAAGCGCGTCCACCCCCATGCCGCAACGGGTGGCGCGTGTGCTGGAAGAACTGGGGCCCACCTTCATCAAATTCGGCCAGATCCTGGCCAACCGCCCCGACCTGATTCCGCAGCCTTACCTGGAGGCGTTCGCCCGTCTGCAGGATCGCGTCGAGCCCTTCCCCGGCGACCAGGCCGTCGCGATGATCGAGCGCTCCCTCGGCCAGCGCCTCGACGAACTCTTCGCCGCATTCGACCGGACGCCCGTCGCCAGCGGTTCCATCGGGCAGGTGCACGACGCGACCCTCCGCGACGGGACCCCGGTGGTCGTGAAGGTCAAGCGCCCCCAGACCGACGAACGGGTGCGCGAAGATCTGGACATTCTGCAATGGGTCTCCGAGCAGGTCGCCCGGCACATCCCCGAACTGGAACCGCTCCGCCCCCGGATGCTGGTGGACGAGTTCAGCCGCGCCATCCGCCGCGAAATCGACTTCGTCTCCGAAGGCTCCTACACCGCCAAGTTCGTGAGCATTTTCGAAAAGCACGAGAGCATCGTCGTGCCCGGTGTGCACTGGGATCTCACCAGCCGGGATGTCCTGGTGCTGGATCGCATCGCCGGGCAGCGCCTTACCGATCCCGATCGGATCCGCCTGGACGACGAAGCGCGCCACCGGATCGCGCAGGACCTGGGCCGCGCGTTCATGCACCAGTTCTTCATCACCGGCATGTTTCACGCCGACCCGCACCCCGGCAACATGTTCCTCATGCGGGACGGTCGGCTCGGGCTTGTCGACTTCGGCCAGGTCGGGCGCCTCTCCACCGAAATGCGCCAGCAGCTCGCCCTCGCCCTCGTCGCGCTGGTCCAGGGCGACTTCGATGCGGTGGCCGACGTCGTGGCGGACCTCGGCGGGCTGACCGATGTCCCGAACGTGGCGGAGTTCCGCGCGCACATCATGACCCTCATCGACCGCTACTACGGCATTCCCATCGAAAAGGTGGACTTCGGCCACGCCTTTGAAGAGGTGGTCACCATCACGCGCGAACACGGCGTCGTGCTGCCGCGCGACCTGGTCCTCTTCGGCAAGAGTCTCGTCACCGTGGTCGGCGTGGCGCAGATGCTCGACCCCGGGTTCCGGATTGACCAGGCCGCACAGCCGTTCAGCAAGCGGGTCGTCTACGGACAGTTCAGCCCGTGGAACCTGGGCCGGACCACCCTCTTCAGCACGTATCGCCTGCTCGCGCTTCTCCGGCGCTTTCCGCGCGACCTGCGCGACATCATCCAGAAGATGCGCAGCGGAGAGCTTCGGGTCATCTTCCACCATGAAGGGCTGGACGACCTGACGCACCGCCTGGACCGGGGCTTCAGCCGGATGAGCCTCTCTCTCGTCCTGGCGGCCATCATCATCGGCTCGGCGCAGATCCTCACCAGCCCCGGTCTCGGCAAACTGCCGCTCCCCCTCATTGGCGAGACGCCCATCGCCTACCTCTTCAGCGGCCTCGGCTTCGCCGCGGCGGTCATCATCGGCTTTGCCCTCATCTGGAGCATCTTCCGCTCCAACCGGATGTAGCGTCGCCGGCGGCATGCCACCCGCCTGTTCCAACAAAAAACGGCGGGACGCCCGGTTGGACGTCCCGCCGTCGGAAGTGCTGTGCCCGTACCGCCCATGGCATGGGCGGCGTCGTGTGCTTACTTGTCGAACGCGTCGTCGAACTTGACGTCGGACGGCGCAAAGTCGACGCTCTTGACGAACTCCGCCGCCTCGGTGGCGCCCTGCTCGCGGTTCATGCCGCAGTCTTCCCACTCCACGCTCAGCGGACCCTTGTACTTGATCTCGTTGAGCGCGCGGATGATCTCCTCGAAGTCCACGCCGCCGCGCCCGAGACTGCGGAAGTCCCACCCGCGGCCCGGCTGGCCGAAGTCGAGGTGCGAGGCGAGAATGCCGGTCTCACCGTCCAGGGTGACGGCCGCATCCTTCATGTGCACGTGGTAGATCTTCTTCGCGAACTTGCGGATGAACTTGACCGGGTCGATCATCTGCCAGTGCAGGTGCGACGGGTCGAAGTTGAAGCCGAAGGCCTTGCGGTTCTTGACCGCCTTCAGCGCGCGCTCGGCGGTGCCGATGTCGAACGCGATCTCGGTCGGATGCACCTCCAGGCCGAAGCGGACGCCCTGGTCGTCGAAGACGTCGAAGATCGGGTTCCACATCTTCGCGAAGAAGTCGAACCCCGCCTGGATGAACTTGTCGCTGATCGGCGGGAAGGCGTAGACCGCGTGCCAGATCGACGAACCGGTGAAGCCGTTGACGATCTTCAGGCCGAGGTTGTTGGCCGTCTTCGCGGTCTTCTTGACCTGGTCGACCGCCCACTTGCGCTGGGCCTCGGGCTTGCCGGCCAGATTCGGCGGCGCGAAGGCGTCGCTGCGGCCGTCGTTGTTCGGGTCGCAGACGAGCTGCCCGGCCAGGTGGCAACTGATGGCCCAGCACTTCAGGCCGTGGTTGTCGAGGATGGCCATCTGGTCCTCGCAGTAGCTCTTGCTCGTCGCGCCTTTCTCGACGTCCATGTGGTCGCCCCAGCAGGCGAGCTCCAGGCCGTCGTAGCCGAAGTCCACCGCCTTCGCGGCCAGGTCCTTCAGCTTCATGTCCGCCCACTGCCCGGTAAAGAGCGTTACGGGTCTGCCCATTGTGCGTTCTCCTCATGCGAGTGCTGCGTATGGGAAATCCAAAACAGACGCGCGACGCCGTCCGGCCGCGCCGGCGCTGCCTTCGTCCGCTACTTCACCCACTTGATCCACTTGCGGGCCTTGCTGCTCTTGACCACGGTCTCGATGAACTGCATGCCGCGCACGCCGTCGTCGACGTCCGGGAAGTCCAGGTTGATGGCGGTGGGCTTGCGGCCCTCCTGGATGGCGCGCATCGTGTCGGTGGCGTTCCTGTAGACCTTCGCGAAGGCCTCGAAGAAAGCCTCCGGATGCCCGAACGGAATGCGCGTGCCCGCCTCGGCCGCCCTCGAGAGATGGCCGATGGCGTCGGTGCCGCGGCGGTAAGTGTGTACGGTACCGTCCGGGCCGTA
>CAZKKD010000285.1:0-5763 GCA_964553265.1 uncultured Planctomycetales bacterium
GCCAGGGGAGCCGCGCGCGGGGGGGGTGGGCGGGGGCGTTGGGGCTCGGCCCCCGCCGCGTCGGCAGGACGAGCGGGGCCGCCGCGGCCAGCCAGTCGGGCATGGCCGGGTGGGGGACCGGCCCGGCGTGGAGGATGTGCGCGCCGGTCGGTCGGAGCGCGCCGTCCCCGGGCGCGAGGAGGCCGGCGCCCGGCACGCGGCCCACCGCCTCGGCCGCGCGGCGGACGCCCTTGTTCTCGTCAAAGTGGCCGGCGAAGGCGACGAGGAAGCGGTCGGCCGGCAGCCCGAGGCGCGCGCGGACCGCCGCCCGGTCGGCGGGGCGGAAGCGGTCGGGGTCGGCGGCGTTCGGCGCGAGGAGGATGCGGTCCCCGGAGAGGCCGTAGCGGTCGCGGGCATACGCGGCGTTGGCCGGCGAGAGCGCCAGCGCGCCCGCCAGCGCGTCGACCGTCCGGCGGATGCGGCCGGCGGAGAGGCGCGCCGGGTAGTAGTCGAGATTGCCTTCGCCGAGTGCGACCGTGGCCGCGGCGCCGGTCCGTTGCGCCAGCGCCGCCGCCGCGCCGCCGGCGGGAAAGAGGAAGTGGCCGTGGATCACGTCGGGCGTCCAGTCCCACTGCCCGAGCGCCTGCCAGGCCGCCCGTGCGAAGAGGCGGCAGGTCCAGCCGAAGGTGCTCCAGCCCGGCAGGAGGACCCGGTTGCTGAGCGAGAGGAAGCGGGGCCGCAGGGTCGGAACCGGATCGGGCGGGAGCGCGGCGCCGTCGCCAGCGGGGTGCGGACGCAAACGGAGCGGGGTCGGGGCGATGACGCGGACGTCGGCGCCGAGACCGGCCAGCGTCTCGGCGAACGCGCGCACGAAGACGCCCGCGCCGGGCGCGCCGGGGTGCGGGTAGGCGCTGGGGGGCAGGGGCGGGCGCAGGGGGGGCGCATCCGTGGCGGGGGGGCCTCCGGGGCGCGGGTGGGGTGGACGCAGAGCTGCCACCAGAGTTCGAGGGAGAGGAGGGTCGAGAGGCGGGTCTTGTGGTTGGCGCGGCCGGACAGGTGCTCGTCGACGGTGCGGCGGATGGCGTCGGGCTGGAAGAAGGCGGTGCGCTGCGCCAGGCGTTCGCCGACGAGTTCGCGGACGAGCCCCGCCCAGTCGCCGCGCAGCCACGCCGCGAGGTCGGGCCCGAAGCCGCGCTTCGGCTGGTGGAGAAGCGCCGCGGGCAGGTGGCGCGCCGCGAGCCGGCGGAGGAGGCCCTTCTGCCGTCCGCCGAGAAGACGCAGATCGACCGGCAGCCGCGCCGCGAACTCGACGAGGTCCCGGTCGAGGAACGGGGAGCGCACCTCCAGCGCCACCCGGCTGCTGCCGATGTCCACCTTCGGCAGGTAGTCGCCCGGCAGGCGGAGCTGGAGGTCGGTGAGGAGGTGCCGCTCGGCGAGGCCAAGGGCGTCCGCGCCGTCCTGGAGCGCCTGCACCAGCGCACGGGCCGGCAGGGGATCGGGCAGGCGGTCGCGGAGGGCGGGGGCATAGAGCTCGCGCCGGAACGCTGCGTGCCAGTGGTTGGCGAGGTCGTACTGCTCCACCGCCGGCCTGGCCACGTACTGCCGCAGCCACGACGCGCCGCGCCGGCCCGTCGCGCCCAGTTGCGCCAGGAGCGCGGTCGGGAGCGGCGAGGCGAGGAGGCGGTCCAGCCCGCCGGGGAGCCAGCGCGCCAGCCGCTCGGCCAGGTGCGCCGCATGGACGTTGGCGTAGCCGCAGAAGGACTCGTCCCCGCCGTCGCCGCTCAGCGCCACGGTGATGTGCTCCCGGGCGGCGGAGGAGATCTGGTGGACCGGCAGGAGGCTGAGGTCCGCAAACGGTTCGCCGAAGCGGTAGAGCAGGTCCGGCAGCCGGCCCCCGTCGGCGGGCCGGACCCTGAGATCGGTGTGCGCGGTGTCGTACTGCTCCGCGACCAGCCGCGCCAGAGGGCGCTCGTCGTCGCGTTCCGGCCCGCCGGCGAAGCCGACGCTGAAGGTGCGCAGGCGTTCGCCCGATTCCTGCGCCGCGAACGCGGTGACCAGCGCGCTGTCGATCCCGCCGCTCAGAAAGCATCCCAGCGGCACGTCGGCCACCAGGCGCCGGCGGACCGCGGCGCGGAGGAGCGCTTCGGTCCGGTCCAGGGCGTCCTCGAGCGAAAGGCGGTGGAGCGGCCGGAGCGCGGGCCGCCAGGTGCGTTGCGTCCGGAGGCCGTCGGCGTCGAAGACGAGCGTGTGTCCGGGCGGCAGCTTGGCGATGCTGCGGAAGACGGTGCGGTCGGGCGGGACGTAGCCGAAGGCGAGCACCCCGTCGAGGGCGGCCGGGTCGATGTCGTCCCCGGACGGCCGGACGGCGGGGAAGAGGGCGGGCAGCTCGCTGGCGAAGTAGAGCGCACCGCCGATCCGGGCATAGTGAAACGGCTTCACCCCGAGCGGGTCCCGCGCACAGAAGAGGCGCTGTCGGGTCCCGTCCCAGAGTGCGAAGGCGAACATGCCGCGGAAGTGGTCGACGCAGTCGTCGCCCCAGGCCTCGTAGGCGTGGAGAATCACCTCGGTGTCGGTCGCCGAGCGGAAGCGGTGGCCGAGCGCCTCCAGCTCCCGGCGGAGTTCGCGAAAGTTGTAAACCTCGCCGTTGTGGACGACCCGGAGCGTCCCGTTCTCGTTCGGCATCGGCATGTGCCCGTCGGGTCCGGTGTCGATGACGGCCAGGCGGCGGCTGGCCAGGACGGCGCCGCCGATGCGCTCCAGGCCCGCGTCGTCGGGGCCGCGGTGGGCCAGCGCCTCGCGCATGGCGAGGACGGTGTCGTCGGAAACGGGGGCGTCGCCGAAGGTGACCGCGCCGGCGATTCCGCACATGGAAGGCTCCCGGTTCGAAAGGCGCTACGGCGTCGGGACCGCGCCGCCGCCGAGCAGTCGGCGATAGAGCGCGGCGTAGGCGTCCGCCACCACGTCGCAGGCGTGCCGGGCCTCGGCGATGCGGCGGGCGGCGCGGGCGCGATCGTCCCGAAGCGCAGGGCCGTCGGCGAGGCGCTCGACCGCGTCGGCAGTCGCGGAGGCGTCGCCGAAGGGGACGAACGCGATGGCGTCGCCGGCCGGATCGAGCGCGTCGATGCCGGGATGGCGCGACGCCACCACCGGCAGTCCGGTCGCCAGCGCTTCCAGTACGGTCCGGGGCGAGCCATCGTTCACCGTATGGTACAGAAACGCGTCGGCGGTGCGAAGGTGTTCGCGGAGCGCTTCGCGGGGCAGTCGGCCGGCGAGGTCCACCCGGCCGTTCAGTTCCGGCCGCACCAGCGCGGCGCGGCAGCGCGCGACCGCGCTGTCCTCGATGGGGCCGATGAGGGTGAGGTGGACGTTGCGCCCCCGCTTCGCCAGGGCGTAGACGGTGTCGAGGAGGACGTACAGCCCCCGGCTCTCGCCCAGCGTCCCCGCGCTCACCAGGCGGACGGACTGGCCGTCCGCGTCGGACTCGGCGGTCGCGTTGGCCTGCGGTTCCTCCGGGCTCCAGAAGTCGGTGTCCACGTTGTTCGGGAGGACATGGAGCCGGTCGTCGGGGACGGGGACGTCTTCGCGCAGCCGGGCCTTGAGCCCCTCGGCCTGCAGGATGATCGCGTCGGCCGCGAGGCAGATCCGCCGCTCGACCCGCCGGCCATAGAGCATGCTCCAGCCGGCGCGGCTGGTCCAGAGCCTGAACCGCCCCACCCGCGGCCGCCAGACGTGGCGCAGCCGCCAGGCGTTGAGACAGAAGAGCGAGGTGCAGCAGACCAGGTCCGCTGTCGGCCGACGGCGGAAGAGGGGCGCCAGCATGCCGAAGGTGTCGTGGGCGAGGTGGAGGCCTTCTTCGCGGATGAGCGCCCGGGCGCGGCGGCTGGCGCGGGCCGGGTTGGTGAGGCCCCGGCCCGGGCGCAGGCCCGCCTCGACGATGCGGCAGTGCGGGTGCGCGTCCGCCGGCAGATCGCCGTCAAGCCGCCCCACGAGAAGGACCAGCCGGTCCAACCGGTCGGAGAGGGCCAGGAGCATCCGGGCCCGGTCGTGGTAGGCCTCGATCCCGGGCAGGTAGACGAGTGCCTTCATGGGCGGCCCCCGGCGCGCATGCGCGCGTAGAGGGCGAGGTAGGCGTCCGCCACCGCGTCGATGGAGAAGGTCTCTTCGATGCGCCGGCGGCCCGCCGCGGCCAGGCGCGCCCGCAGGTCGGCGTCGCCGAGGAGCGTGGCGAGGTGCGTACGCAGGGCGTCGAGATCACCGGCGGGGTAGAGGAGGGCGCTCACGCCATCCTCCACGACACGGCGGTTGCCGGGGATGTCGGCGGCGACGCAGGGGAGGGGGCTGGCGAGCGCCTCCAGGAGCGCGTTGGACATGCCCTCCAGCGGGCTCGGCAGGACAAAGACGTCCGCCGCCGCCAGCGCATCGACCACCTCGGCGGACGGCAGCTCGCCGGTGAAGTGCGTCCGGTCGCGGACGCCGAGCGCGCCGGCCTCGGTCTCGAGCTCCTCCCGCAGCGGGCCCGGACCGACGAAGAGGAGGTGCGGCGGCGGGTCCGTCCCGGCGGCCGGGAGCGCGCGCAGCAGATCGGCGGGGCGCTTCTTTTCGTAGAGCCAGCCGACCGTCGCGACCAGGGGCGCGTCCGCCGGAATCCTGTGCGCGCTGCGGAAGGCGGCGCCCCGTTCGGGCCGGTCGGCGGCGGGAGGGATCTCCACCCCGTTGGGAATGGTGGCGATGCGGGCTTCCTCCACGCCCCAGGCGCGGAGCTGCTGGTGCGCGGTCTCGTTGAGCGCGTTGAACATGTTGGCCGCGCGGGCGATGTAGCGGGCAAGCCGCCCGCCACAGGGGAACTGCCGCACCAGGCTGTCGAGGCCGAAGCGGGCGCCCGCGCTGGAGCACTTGACGAGAACCGGCACGCCGAGCCGCCGGGCCGCCCGGACCGCGGCATAGGCGGGGTACTGCGCCTGGTGGACGTGGATGAGGTCGGCCCCCGCCGCGGTGCGGCCGAGTTCGCGCCCGAGGGAGAGCAGAAAGGCGAACTGCCGGATCCGCCCGAAGCCGAGCATGCGCAGCCGCGTCACCGGCACCGGGTCGTCCGGGAGCCGGGCGGGCACGCCGCGCGGGCGGCCGGTGACCACCTCCACGTCCGCACCGCGCCGCACCAGGGCGCGCGCGAGGATGGCGGCCTGCCGTTCGGCGCCGCCCTGGACGGGCCAGAATGAACCGAGGACCATGCGGACCTTCATGGGCGGACCTCCGGCACGGGCGGTCCCGGGGCGGTCACGCGCCGCCGGCATCGAGGAGGATGCCGTTCTGGCGGAGGTACGCGAAGACGGTCTCGACCGCTTCCTCGACCGTCATCGTGGCGGTCTGGAGGCTGAGCTCCGCCGCCTCGGGCCGTTCGTAGGGGGCGCTCACGCCGGTGAACTCGGCAATCTCGCCCTTGCGGGCCTTCTTGTAGAGCCCCTTCGGGTCGCGCTCCTCGCAGACCTCGACGGGCGTGTCGACGAAGACCTCGACGAAACGTTCGCTGCCGATCACCTCGCGGGCGCGGTCGCGGTCTTCGCGGTAGGGGCTGATGAAGCTGGTGAGGACGATGAGGCCGGCGTCGTTCATCAGCTTCGCCACCTCGGCGACGCGGCGGATGTTCTCGGTGCGGTCCTCGGCGGAGAAGCCCAAGTCGGCGTTGAGCCCGTGGCGGACGTTGTCGCCGTCGAGGATGGTGGCGGGGCGGCCGGCGTCGACGAGCAGCTTTTCGAGCGCCTTGGCGATGGTGGACTTGCCGGAGCC
>CAZKKD010000286.1:0-4972 GCA_964553265.1 uncultured Planctomycetales bacterium
CGAGGCCGAACGGGGTGAGCGTAACGCCCGCGACCTGAAAGACGCCGTTGCGGACAAAGGCCGCGCAGAGGAAGAAGATGCCGGCGAAGATGATGCGCAGGTAGTCCGCGCCCGGCCCCACCACCGCCGGCTCCGCCCCCAGCGCCTTCACAATCCCGGTCGAGCCCAGGTACCCCACCGTGCCGATGACAATGGAGAAGACGACCGTGAGGATGAGCACCTGCCCCGCCACGTGCCCCGCGCCCGTGCGCTCGCCCGCGCCGACGTGGCGGCTCACCAGCGCGACCGTGGCGGTGTTGAGGCCGATGAAGACGGTGGCGAGCGCCATGATGGCGGTCGTCGCCATCCCGACCGCCGCGACCGCATTTTTGCCGAGATCGCCCACGAAATAGAGGTCCACCAGCCCCTGCGCCGCATGCAGGAGGCTCGCGGCAATCATCGGCACCGCCAGGCCGAGCACGCCGTGATGGATGCGACAGGTGGTGAGGTCGGGCCGCGCCAGCGCGCGCACCCGGTCGGCGAGTTGCATCCCGGCATTCTACCGCGCCGCCCGCCCCGGGCAACCGCAATCCGGCCCCGATGGCCCGCTGTCCCCCTGTCCGGAATTTCCCCGAACCTCATGTTGACAGGCTTTCTGAGTTAGTTATAATGCATCACGCAAAACTCAGGACAGACCCATTCCCGCAGGCCGCAAGGGACTGGCGCCACAGCAGCCGATCCGGTTGCCGCCCGTTCCGCCGCCCCGCAGACGGGCGGACCGCACACCGCCCGCGATTGGAGGAGTCTGTCCGCTCCGGGGCATCTCGGCACAAGATCACGGTGAATCCGACAGTCCGTTTCTGGAAGAGGAGCTTCAACATGTCTCAGGTGACGCGCATGAGAATCGTGATGGCCGCTTTCTGCGCAGCATGGTTTGCGCTCACGCTGCCGCTGGCCGCTTCGGACCGCGGCCGGGGCCGGCATGGGCAGTTGTATGTAACGCCCGCGCCGGGAGCGGTCACCATTGATGGCCAGCTGGAGGACTGGGACCTGTCGGGACAGATCGAGATGTTTGTCCTGGAGGCGACCCGGAGCACGCAGAGCGCCCGCCTGGCGGCGATGTACGACAAGGAGGCCCTGTACATCAGCGGCGAGGTGCGCGATCCCAATCCGATGATGAACCGCCACGACCCCCAGGTCAAGCCGCACCGGGCCTGGGACGCCGATGCCTGCCAGTTCCGGCTGGTCATTGACGGCGACGCCGACTATCCGGTCGAGGAGTCGGCCTTCCGCTACCGCGGCAAGAACCCGGCCAAGGATACGCGTGACGACATTGTCCACATCCTGATGTGGCACTACACGGACGACGCAACAGCCCACCTGCAGATGCACCTGGGCATGGGCTACCGCACCCCGCGGGAGGAGTGGGGCCGTCACGGCCTGGTGCCGCATGGGCTGTTCGACGGGGCCTATCGCAAATGGGACAACGGACGGGGCTACACCTTCGAGTACCGCATTCCCTGGGCCACCTTCGGAACCGATGATCCGCCGACCGGCGGTGACGTGGTGGCCGGCACCGCCCAGGTGCATTGGTCGCGGCCGGACGGCCTGTCCACCGGCGGCGGCCGGGCCTGGGCGTACGACATCATGCGCGCCCCCGGGTTTCCCTTTCAGAGCGCGGCCTGCTGGGGGCGGCTGATCTTCTCCGAGACGGGGGACGTGCCCGAAGAGCTGGTGCTGGAAGGTCTGCCGCCGGAGCGGCCGCTGGCGCTGGAATTCGAATACGAACTGCCCGATGACGGGGAAGCCACCATCCAGCTCATGAACGAGAAGGGCATTGTCAGCCGCATCCTGGTGGCGCAACAGGAGCGGCTGGGCGGCGTCAATGTCGAGCGCTGGGACGGCATGGACAACCACGGGACGGTGGAGGGGCACGGCGACCTGGCGCCAGCCGGTACCTACCAGGTGATGGGCACCTACAACCCGGAGCGCCTGCGGGTCAAGTACCGTTTCAGCGTGCACAACTCCGGCCAGCCCCCCTACATGTCCGACGACGGCACGGGCGGCTGGGGCGGGGACCACGGCACGCCGCAGGACGTGGCGGCCCTGCCCGACGGACTGCTGCTGTGCTGGAGCGGAGCCGAGCACGGGTTCCCCATCATCCGGGTCGATCTGAAAGGCCGCAAGCAGTGGGGCAGCAGCGGCCGGCAGCTCCACGCCCGCCACCTGGCGACCGATGGCGAACGGGTCTACTACGACAACGGCGGGGAGGTGGCCATGCTGACCGTCTCCGATTCGCGGCCGGCCCGCCTGCCCGGTGGCGCGGCCGTCTTTGCCCCTCCTGCCGGCGGCGAGAAGGGGACCAACCGCATCACCGGCCTGGCCTGCGGGGACGGTACGCTGTATGTCGCGTACGGCGGGCGCGACCTGGTGGCCCGCTTCAGCACCGAAGATGCGACGCTGCTGGGCACCCACGCAGTGCCGGCCGCCGGCCCACTGGCGGTGCGGCCGGACGGATCGCTGGCCGCGGTCAGCGGGGGGCGGGTGGTCACGGTGGCCGACGGCAAGGTGACGCCCTGGCTGACCACCCACCTGGACGAGCCGGTGGGGCTGGCCGTGGCCGCCGACGGCACCGCCTGCGTGGCCAACCGGGGGAAGCTGCAGAACGTCAGCGTCTTTGCCGCCGACGGCGCCTTCCAGCGCAGCATCGGCAAGGCGGGCGGCCGTCCCGCCATGGGGGCCTACGATCCGGCCGGCATGTACATGCCCGGCGGGATTGCCATCAGCGCCTCCGGAGAGCTCTGGGTGGCCGAAACGCAGGATGCGCCCAAGCGGATCAGCGTCTGGGACCTCGAGACCGGACGCAACGTGCGGGAGTTCTTCGGCGCCGCGAGCTACTTTGCCTACGGCACCGTCGACCCGGCGCGGCCCGACGAGATCTATGCGCACAACGTGCTCTGGAAGATCGACTGGGACAAGTACACCGTCCGCCCCCTGACCACCATCTGGCGCCAGACGGAGCCGAACATGGCCCCGCATCCAAACGTGGACGGCCACACCGGTGTCTTCAGGATGATGACCGCCAAGAATGGCCGGCAATTCGCAACCGCCGGCACGCCGCACGGAAGACAGGTCATGATCTACCTGCGTGACGGCGACCTCTTCCGGCCCATGGCCGGGATCATCAACCCATGGGCCCGCAAGATGCCGGCCCTGGATGAGATGAAGGCAACGCTGGAGAAGCAGTGGGACGATGAAGGCCTGCGCAGCCACCAACGCCCGCGCAATCTCTTCTGGCAGGACGGCAATGGGGACGGGTACGTGAGCGCCGACGAGGTGACGGTGCGCGACAGCGTCGGCTCTCCGATGCACCTGGACGCCGACCTCACGCTCTGGTTGAGCTGCGGCCGCAAGGTGGCCCCGCGGACCGTCACGGACAAGGGCCGCCCCCTCTACGACCTCGCGGACGCCGAAGAAACGCCGCTCATGGGCAAGATGGGCAGCTACGGCTGGACGAGTTTCGACGACGATGGCAATGTCTATACCGTCAGCGTCACCCAGCGCGGCAAGAGCGGCGCGGGCCTGACCCGCTGGTCCCCGGACGGCGCCCTGGCCTGGCGCTTTCCCGACATCATCCGCTGGCGGGACGCCATCGGCCTTTCGAGCGCCGGTCCCGGCCGGCTGTGGAGCATGACCAAGTCCATGGGGGTGGCCGGCGACTATCTGGCGACACAGACCTACATGGGCGTGAACCACATCTTCCGCCGCGACGGCATGTACATCGGCGCCGTGCTCGGCGGCGGACCGCGCGGGGTGCTGGATCCCAAGCTCACCGACGCCCGCTACACCAGCCAGCCGGAAGGGCAGGGCGGCAGCTTCGTCAAGCTGACCATCGACGGCGAAGAGCGCCACTTCCTGATCCACGGCGGGCACGACGTGCGGGTCTGGGAGGTGCTCGGCCTCGACACCCTGCAGGACCTGCCGGAAGAGACCTACGTGCATACCGAAGCGCAGGTGGCTGCCGCCCGAAAAGCCCACGAGGAGTACCTGGCGAAGCTGGAGGGCGAAACAGTCATCCGGATCGCGAAGGGGCGTGAAGCGCTGGCGGCGGCCAAGCCGGTCAGCGTCAAGGTGGAAGGCAACCGCGGTTTCCGGGCGCGCCTGGCCCGCGACGACACCAACCTTTACGTGCAGTTCCAGGTCGAGGCGCCGCACGGCCTGATCAACACGCAGGCGGATCCGCACGTCGTCTTCCGCGGCGGCAACCTGCTGGACATCCAGCTGGCCACCGACCCGAAGGCCGATCCGGAGCGCGACAGCCCGGCCCCCGGCGACCTGCGGCTGCTGGTTACGCGCCAGGACGGGGCCCCCCACGCAGTCCTCTTCCGGCCGCGGGTGGCGGGCTTCGACGGGGAGCGGATCGTGCTGACCTCGCCCACCGGCGAGGAGCCCTTCGACCGCATCGAGGTGGTCGACTGGGTCGGCCTCGATTACGAAGAGACGGACCTCGGCTTTGCCGCGACCGTGACGATCCCGCTGGAGAAGATCGGCCTGGCGCTGGACAGCGGCGACATCATCGGCCTCGACCTGGGGTATGTCTTTGGCAACTCGGGCGGCACGCGCGCGGTGGAGCGGGCGTATGTCTTCAACAACAGCTTCTCGGCCAGCGTGGTCGACGACGTGCCGAACGAAAGCCGCGTCGAGCCCGACGAATGGGGGACGGCGCAGGTGGAGTAAGGGCGCGTCCTGAGCCCGGGCCGCCCGGGGGCAAGCAGGCGTGACGGGAGCCTGGCGTCCGCCGGCATGGGGGTCGACACCACGGTGGTACGACGCCGGCGGGCCGATACGCGGCCCGCGAACAGGGAAGCGGGACGGGCGGCCCGTCCGCCCCAACCTGACCGAGAAGGACACGGATGTCCACAGACAAACGCAGATGGGAAAAACGAACAAAGCGGGGGCCTTTGCCTTGAAGCCTCCAAACATCGCGGGGGTT
>CAZKKD010000286.1:4982-5744 GCA_964553265.1 uncultured Planctomycetales bacterium
GGAGTCCGGCGCATTTGGAGGCTTCGGCGCTGGAAGCGCGGAGCAATGCCCAGCCTGCTGCCGCTCCAGGCATTCGCCGGACTCCGTCCGGCCTGCGCGCTTGAGATTTGTAAACGGAGCTTGACATCAAAGAGACAGATAGTATTGTAGTGACACATCCCCCCTGCCTACCGGGCAGGGCGCGAAGCCGCCTTCGGGCGGCTTCTGCTTTTTGCTAAGGCAACGAATGCGGACTTATGTCTACGTAGATGGGTTCAATTTGTACTACGGCTGCCTGAAAGGCACGCCCTTTCGTTGGCTTGATCTGGTCTCCCTCTGTCGTAACCTCCTTCCGCAAAACGAGATCCTGAAGATCAAGTACTTCACGGCTCACGGGAAGCCGAACCCAAACGACACCACCTCCCACCTTCGACAAGAGCAGTACCTGCGTGCCTTGGCGACAACGCCCATGGTGGAGGTCATCTTCGGTCATTTTCTTCGTAGCACAGTGTGGATGCCACGGGCGATTTCGGAGGGAGGAAAGCCGCAATACGTCGAGGTGATCAAGACCGAGGAGAAGGGCTCCGATGTGAACCTTGCCGTGCATCTGGTGAACGATGCACACTTGGATTTGTTCGATGTTGGTGTTGTGGTCTCCAACGACAGCGACCTCTTTGAAGCCTTACGTATCGGAAATCGGCTTGGCAAGAAGATTGGCTTTTTGAACCTAAATTCAGCCTTTGAATCAGACCAACGCCACTGAGGTTGGTCCAACAACAGAGG
>CAZKKD010000287.1:0-5726 GCA_964553265.1 uncultured Planctomycetales bacterium
GGCGTCCACCACCCCGGCACCGGCGAGCGGCTGGTCTTCGAGGCCGACCTCCCCTTCGACATGGACCGCACCCTCCGCGAACTTCGCAAGCGGGAGCGCTAAGGACGCGTCCTGAGAGTCTATCCCGATAGGCTCTGGGGCCGGCCTGTCCGCACGCCGGGGTCAGGCCAGCTCGTCGAGCGCCGCCGAGGAGACGGCGATGCGTTCCTTGCCGATGCTGCAGGCCACCCAGAGCCGGTCGCCCACGACACGCGCGTCCGGGTACTGATACCCAGCCCCGCGCCCGCCCACCTCGTTCGGCGGCGCCACCCAGTCGTGCGGACCGGACCGGAGCGCATAAGCGCGGTCGAAGACCTTCCCGTCGTCGCTCAGCGCCACCGTCAGGGGCGTGCGCGCGTAGTGGCTCACCTCGTCGGGGTTGTCGAACGCGGGGGCGACCTGGTTGCCGACCAGCAGCACCCGCCCGTCCGGCAGCGTCGCCGCGCTCGCCAGGCTCGGGCTGTCCGGGATGTCGGTCGGCTCGGCCGGGGTCCACGCGCCGGCCGCCTCGTCGCGGAGGCTGACCAGCATCCGGTGCGTGTAGGCGGTGTCGCGGGCGAGCAGCACCCACTGCCCGTCGGGGCGCCGGTAGGTGACCGGTTCGCAGATCCGGTGCCCGTCCCACGCGTCGGGAAGGCCGCACGTCCCCTCGAAGTCCCAGTGCGTCAGATCCGCCGGCGAGGCAAACCGCGCCGCCAGCGCCGCCGCGGCGGCAGGAGGCGCTTCCAGCGGGTACGCAAGCGTCTCGGGCTGATTGCCGCCGAGCGGGAAGACCGGCCCGAACGCGCCGTCCGCGCCCACGGCCCGGGCCACCGGGCTGTAGCCGTGACGGGCCCGGCAGGGGTGGTCCGCATCGCGGTCGGGGACGGGGGGGAGCGTCTGGTCGAAGTCGGTGAAGCCCACGTTCGCGTGGAGGAGCGCCACGGCGAAGATGGTCCCGTCTTCGACCAGGAGGCTCCCCGCGGTGTGCGCCAGGCCCTGCCCGTGCCAGTCGCCCACCGGCTGCGGCGGCGCGAAGATCTCCACCGCGTCGCTCCAGGTCGTCCCGTCCGTGCTCGTGGCGTACAGCACCCGCTGGCCCGGTCCGTCCTCGCCGTGCGGGTGGTTGCTCCAGACAAGGTGAAAGCGTCCGTCGTGGTGGAGGAGCGCGGGGTGGTGGTTGTACGCGCCGGTCTCCCGCGTCGGGACATACACTTCCGCGTGCCGCGCTGTTTTGAGCAGCGGAAAGCCCGCGTTCGCGTCCGCCGGGTCGGGCCGCCCGGCCGCCCACATGTGCACGACGGTCCGTCCGTTGGCATCGGTACTCATGGTCCAGCCTTTCTGTTCAGGCGCGGGAGGTGGGGTGCGTCTGCGTGCGCAGCGGATCGGCAATGGAGTCCATCCAATGACGCACATCATTTTTGAGGTCCGCGTGGGCGGCGGCCGCGTCGGGGGCGAGGTCCCCGTCCAGCAGGTTCCGGTGCTCCTCCGGGTCGGCGGCGAGGTCGTAGAGTTCGTCGGGCTGGCCGGGGAGTGCGTTGAAGATGTACTTCCACCGCGCCGTGCGGCAGCAGCGCAGGCAGTCGTGCTGGGCATACACGCGCGCGTCGCCGTCCAGCGCGTCGCCGCCGGGCGCGTAGCGCGGCAGCAGGTTCCGTCCGCGCACGGTCAGGTCCGCGGGGGGCGTGACGCCGGCGGCGCCGAGGAGCGTGGGCAGCCAGTCGAGGAAGGACGCCGGCCGCGCGTCCACCGTCCCCGCCGGCAGGCGCGCCGGCCAGCGCAGGAGGCACGGCACGCGCATCGAGTTGTCGTACAGGTTGGGCCGGTGGGGGCCGGGGTAGACCCCGCGCGGGTCGCGCCGGTCGCGGGTGATCCACCGCCCGTTCCCCTTGTGCCAGATGCCGTTGTGGCCCAGGTTGTAGCCCTGGTCGCTCGTGAAGACGACGAGGGTGTTCTCCGCCAGGCCGAGTTCGTCCAGAAGGTCCAGGACCCGCCCGACGTTCCGGTCCACGCTGTGGACGCTGGCGTGGTACTCCCGCGCCATGCGGCCGATGCGTTCCCGGTCGAGGTTGGGGAAGTCCGGATTGGGAATGGCCAGGTCGCGCGTGGCCCAGGGGGCCAGGTCCTGGTCCTGGAGCGGCAGCCAGGTGCGGTCGTCGTGCGGCGGGGTATAGCCCTCCGGAAAGCCGACGTTGGCGTGCGGCGCCCAGTAGTGGAGCGAGAGGGCGAAGGGCTGGTCCCGCCAGTCCCGGATCGTTTCCAGGGCGAGGTCGGTCAGGACATCCGGGGTGTACCGGCCGGGGAAGTCGCGCCACGCGCCGTCGATCTGGATGCGCGGGTCGCGGCTCCGTTCGCCGCCCACCAGCCAGCCGCGGAAGCGCTCGTACCCGCGCGCGGTGGGGAGCTGCGCGTCGCGTGCGTGCCCGAGGTGCCACTTGCCGATGAGCGCGGTGTGGTATCCGGCCTCCCGCAGGAGCGCCGGCCACGAGGGGAGCTCGGGGTGGAGCGAGCGCGCCTCGTCCTCGATGTAGACGCACCCGTCGGGGCCGAACCCGGTCTCGGTCGGGTAGCGCCCGGTCAGCAGCGTCGCGCGCGAGGGGCTGCAGATCGCGGCGTTGGCGAACATGCGTTCCAGGCGTACGCCCCCGGCGGCCAGTCCGTCGAGCCGGGGCGTACAGGCGTTCGGGTGCCCCTCCGCGCCGAGGGTCCAGGGCGCCTGGTCGTCGGTGAGGATGAAGACGATGTTGGGGCGGGCGGTGGACATGTTTGCGGGGTCCTTGTTCGTGCGCGGAGTCAGGAGAGGTCGAAGTCGGCGCCGTACGCGGCCAGTTGCGCGGAAAGGGCGCTCCCGTCCAGGTCGCGCGGCCGGCACCCGTGGTCGACGGCCTGCGCGGCGGCCAGGCCCGCGGCCTGCCCCAGCATCGCGCAGGTGGTCATCACCCGGGCCGAGGAGAGGGCGAGCTGATCGGCCGAGAAGCAGCGCCCCGCCACCAGCAGGTTCTCCGCGTCGCGCGCGACAAGCGCCCCGAACGGGATGTGGTACGGCGGCACCTCCTGCTCCTCCTTGCTGAGGAGGTAGGTGCGCTTCTCGTCGTCCGGGCGCATCCCGTCGAGGAAGAAGACCCCCCGCGCCGCCGCATCGTCGAAGGCCCGGCCCGCCCGCAGGTCGTCCACGGTGAGCACCCGGTCGCCGGCCACGCGCCGCGTCTCGCGCAGGCCCATGCAGGGCGAGGCGTGGCCGAAGCGCCACGGTTTGCCGGCCTGGCGCTGGTAGTGGTCGAAGACCTCCCACATGCGCCGGCGGGCGCGGAGTTCGAGCGCGGTCATGCCTTCGGTGTCGCCGCTGTCGTAGCCGGGGACCTTGATCTTGAGCGCGTTGCCGACCGGCCCGTCGGGCCAGATGCTCGTCATCGGCAGGTCCTCTGACCGGACGACGGGGTCGAACCAGCCCGCCGGCAGTTGCGGCGCCGGGGCGTCCGGCAGGTGGCGGACGAAGGCCATCATCGACGGCGGCAGCGGGCCGAAGTCGCCGTCGGTGAGGAGCCCGCACCCCGCCGCACGCGCAAGCTGCGCGCCGCCCGAGGCGTCGACATAGACCGCCGCCTCCAGCCCCTCGGGCCCCGAGGCCCCCGCCACGACCGCCGCCCCGAGCCGCCCGTCCTCGCACTGTACGTCGACGAAGCGCGTGTGCAGCAGCAGCCGCACCCCGTGCCGGCGCAGGATCTCCTGGAGGATGACGGCCAGGATCTCGTGATCGAAGACGCGGTTGTTGTTCGTGAAGCCGCGGGCCGGGCCGGGGTAGGGGGCGATGCTGTCCCACGCCTCCTGTGCGGCAATGATCTCGTCGAAGATGCGGCCCTGTCCGCGGGTCTCGCCGCTCCAGTTGGCGACGCCGCCGACGGTGGCGTTGCCGCCGGTGACGGCGAAGCGTTCGACCAGGATCACCTCCGCCCCCTCGGCCGCCGCCGCGCAGGCGGCGCAGACGCCCGCGATGCCGCCGCCGATGACGGCCACGTCCGCCCGGTAGCGAAGCGGCAGGCGCCGCGACCAGGTCAGGCAGGGGGCTTCAGCGTCGGGGGCGTTCATGGCGAGGGCTCCGGATGAGAGGGGAGGGGGTCACGCAAAGCTCGTCCTGCAGGCGCTCGAGCGGAATGCCGGTCAGCTCCATGTCCTCCTTGCCGATGGAGTAGAGCACGTGCAGCATGCCGTCGTGGACCAGCGCGTGCGGGTACTGGAAGCCCGGCCCCTTGGCCACCCCCTCGAACTGCACCGGCGGCGCCCCGCAGCAGAGGACGGCGTGGCGGTCGAAGGTCAGGCCATCGCGGGCGAGCGAGAGCACCAGCGGGTCGCGTCCCTTGCCGGGGTTGTTGATGAGGTAGGCGGTCCCGTCGGGCAGGTTGCCGGTGGCCGAGCGCGAGTAGGCGTCGGGGAAGTCGCACCGCTCCGGCAGTTGCCAGCCGTCCGCGTCGGTGGGGCCGTCGCCGGATTCGAACTGCACGTACTCCCGATCCGAGCCGTGGGAGAGGTCGCGCCAGATGCGCGCGCGCGTCCCGTCCGGCAGGCGCCAGGACTGGGTGGGCTCGCAGAGCTTGTGCCCGTCCCGCGCCCAGGGGCGCGTGCGCTGCTGGACGAACTCCCAGCTCGGCCAGTGCTCCGGCTGGGCCAGGACTTCGTTGACGGCCCGCGCGGTTGCGGCATGCGCGGGGTTGGCGGCGCCGGGGTAGGTAGGGAAGCCCTCGACCGCAGGGGGCGGGTCGTCCACCAGCCAGAAGATCGGCCCCATCGTGCCGTCCGTGGAGATGGCCCGCGCCAGCCTGCCCACGCCGGGGCGCGACTCGAACGTGTGCCGGACCGCGTCCTCGGAGCGCGGAATGCCGTCCGGGGGCGAGAGCTCGGCGCCGCTGCCCAGCACGTGCGCCTCGGCGACCGCGTAGAGCGTCCCGTCCACCAGGGCCGAGCCGTTGGCGAGGAGGACCAGGTCCTTCCAGTCGTCCTGTTCGGCGCGCACGCGCACCTCGTCGAGCGGCGGGAAGAGCGTCTCCGCCGGCGTCCAGGTCCGGCCGTTGTCGTGTGAGCGGCTGACGCTGACGCGCTGGCCCGAGCCGTCCTCGTCGCGCAGGTGCGTCGACCACATCGCAAAGAGGACGCCCTCGCACACCGCCAGGTAGGCGTGGTGGCTGAAGTGGTCCGGGTGGTCCGCCGCGCGGTAGAGCGTCACCTTCCGCAGGTTGTCCAGCACGGGCAGGCCCAGGGTCGGCGAGGCTGTGTCCAGCGGCCCGACCCAGCGCACCTGGCGTTCGGTTCGGACGGACGGTTCGGTCGATGCGTTCACGGGAGAGCCTTTCTGTCAGAAGCGGCGGCGCGGGTCCTGCCCGTCGCCGGGAGATCAGTACACCAGGGCGCGGAAGTCGTCCACGCGGTGGAAGGTCACCAGGTTGCCGTCGTGGGGATTCTTCGCCTGCCGGTCGCCGGAGCGGCTGAGGATGACCAGGTCGTCGCCGTCGACCGCCATGCTCGCGTAGTGGCGCGACGCCTGCTCCACCTCGCCGACCGCGACCAGCCCCGCGAAGCACCAGTCGATCATGTTCTTCGAGAAGTGGAGCTGCAGCCGCCGGCGCTCGTTGTCGGGCAGGCCATAGCGGTCGGCGGGCAGGCGGTCGGGCCGGGTCATGCTGTCGGTCGCCTGCGTGGAGAGGAGCCAGTAGAGC
>CAZKKD010000288.1:0-5703 GCA_964553265.1 uncultured Planctomycetales bacterium
GTCGTGGCCACGCCATCGGCCCGCAGCCGCCGCTCCACGGCCTGGCCCAGCATCCCGCGATTGCCAATAACGACGACACTCATGTCCAGATGCCGGGCTTCGCCTGCGCCACCGGCCGGCCGACCGAGTAGTAGGTGAAACCGGCTTCCCGCAGTACCGCCGGGTCGTAGACGTTGCGGCCGTCAAAGATGACCGGACGCTTCAGGCGTTCGCGAATGCAATCGAAGTCGGGGCAGCGAAACTCGTTCCACTCCGTCGCCACGATGAGCGCGTCCGCGCCGCGGAGCGCTTCGTAGGGCCGATCCAGGATCTCCACGCGATCCATGCCGGGCGCGCGCGCCGCGGTCGCGCGGGCGTCCGGGCCGTAGGCGCGGATGGTGGCGCCCCGCTCCATGAGCGCGTTCGCCAGCGCGATGGCGGGCGCCTCGCGCACGTCGTCGGTGCGCGGCTTGAACGCCAGGCCCCAGAGCGCCAGCGTGACGCCCGAAAGGTCCTGGCCGAACTCGTCCTCGATGAACGGCAGCAGGATATACCGCTGCGCGATATTGACGCGATCGACAGCCGCGCACATGTCCGCCGGCAGGTCCACCGATTCGGCCACGCGCGCCAGGGCCCGTACGTCCTTGGGGAAACAGCTGCCCCCGTACCCCAGGCCCGGGAAGAGAAACGAAGGCCCGATGCGCCGATCCGACCCCACGCCGCGGCGGACCAGGTCGACATCCGCGCCGACCGCGTGGCAGATGTTCGCCATCTCGTTCATGAAGCTGATGCGGCTCGCCAGGAGCGCATTGGCCACGTACTTGGTCATCTCCGCGCTCTCGGGATCCATCACCATCACCGGGTGCCCCGTGCGCACGAAGGGGCTGTAGATCTCGCGCATGAGCCGCTCGGCGCGCTCGGTGCGGACACCCACCACCACCCGGTCGGGACGCATGAAGTCGTCGATGGCGGCGCCTTCCTTCAGGAACTCGGGATTGCTGACGAGGTCGAACGGCTGATCGGTCTCCGCGGCGACCAGGTCGCTGAGGCGCTGGTTGGTCCCCACCGGGACGGTGCTCTTGATGATGAGGGTCCGGAACCCGTCCATGGCGTGCGCCACGTCCCGCGCGGCGGCCTCGATGTAGCTCAGGTTCGCCGATCCGTCTTCGGCCTGCGGGGTGCCGACGGCGAGGAAGATGGCGGTCGTTTCGCGCACCGCTTCGGCCGCGTCGGTGGTGAAGCGCAGGCGCTCCTCCCGGAGGTTCCGCTCCACGAGCTCTTCCAGGCCGGGCTCGAAGTAATGGATCTTCCCGGCGGTCAGCTTGTCGATCACGTCCTGCTTCATGTCCGCAATGACGACATGGTTCCCCATCTCCGACAGGCAGGTGCCGGCGACAAGCCCCACATACCCCGCTCCGATCACACCGATGCGCACGCCTGTCCCTTTCCCGTCAGCGTTCGGTCCCGGCGCCGTACTGGCGCGCGTAGTATTCGCGGTAGTCGCCCGACTTCACCGCAGTCCACCAGTCCTCGTGTTCCTGGTACCAGGCCACGGTCTCCCGCAGGCCGGTTTCAAAATCGTAAAGAGGCGACCAGGCGAGGGCAAGTTCGGCTTTGGCAAATCCCATGGCATAGCGACGATCGTGGCCGGGACGATCGGTCACGTAGCGGATCAGCGCCTCCGGCTTGCCCAGCGCCTGCAGGATGCTGCGCGCGATGACGAGGTTGGTCTGCTCGTTGTCGCAGCCGAAGTTGTAGACCTCCCCCGCCTCCCCCTTCGTCGCCGCGGCCCAGACGCCGGCGGAGTGGTCGCGCACGTGAATCCAGTCGCGGATGTTGCCCCCGTCGCCGTAGAGCGGCAGCGATTCGTCCGCCAGCGCATTGGTAATGAAGAGCGGGATGAACTTTTCCGGGAACTGGAACGGCCCGTAATTGTTGCTGCAGCGGGTAATGACCACGTCCTGCCCGTGCGTGTGGAACGCCGCCCGGCAGAGGAGGTCGGCCCCCGCCTTCGAGGCGCTGTAGGGGCTGTTGGGCGCGAGCGGCGTCTCTTCCGTGAACGCGGCATCTTCGGGCCCCAGGGAACCGTACACCTCGTCGGTCGACACCTGCACGTGCCGGCCGACGCCGAACTCCCGCGCCGCATCCAGCAGGGTCTGCGTCCCGGTCACGTTGGTCCGGACAAAGGCGGTGGCGTCCAGGATGCTGCGGTCCACGTGGCTTTCGGCGGCGAAGTGGATGACGAGGTCGAACCCTTCCTCGCCGTAGAGGCGGCGCACCGCCTCGCGATCGGCCACATCGCCCCGGACAAACCGGTAGCGCGGGTCGCCTTCACTGTCGGCGAGACTGGCCAGGTTGCCGGCATACGTGAGCGCGTCGAAGTTGACGATCTCCGCGTCGTCGGTGGTCTCGAGCAGATAGTGTATGAAGTTGACGCCGATGAAACCGGCGCCGCCCGTCACCAGCACCTTCATGCAACGCTCCTTCCCGACCGGCGCATTCGCCGACCGACGCCACGCGTAGGGGCAGAGGGGAGACTGGATCGTCCGAACTGGCTCAACCGGCAGAACCGTTGGCGTCCGTCGGCACCGCGGGCAGGACCTCCAGGCCGGCACGTTCCGCCAGCCAGCGCGCTTCGACCGATCCCGCACCGTCCTGTACCACCCGCCGGTAAAACCCGCCGCTCACCGGCACGGCCTGAAGAAGGACCCCGTTCTCCACCGAGACAACGCCAATCGGCTCCAGGTTCGCGCTTGCCGCCGCCGGCGCCGGCGCAATGCTCGGTCCGGCATCGTCCGCGGCGGGCGCCGGCGCAATGGCGGGACCCGCGGGCGCTTCAGCGACGGGGGCCTCTTCGGCGGATTCGTCCGGCAGCTCAATGCGGATGTCATCGTCCTCTTCCGCGAGGTCGATGACCGGGACGTCCTCCTCCTCGTCTCCGAGGTCGATGACCGGCGCGGCGGGCGCTGCCTCCGCGGAGGCTTCCGGAGCAGGGGGCGCGCCCTCGGCATAGTGCTCCGCGATGGCGGCCTCGATCTCGGGCCAGGCGGCGTCGAAGGTCTTCAGTTTGAGCTGGGTCTCGTCGCGGATCTCGTTCTTCGCCGAGCTGTCCAGCACGTTGCTCATGGCGATGCAGAGGGTCTGCCCGATCTTTTCGAACGGGACCAGCCGGTGCTTCTCGCACTGCTGGCGGCTGACGAGCGCCAGGGCTTCCGGATCGAACTGAATCCCCGGCAGTTCCACCGTGGTGATGGTGCGCTGCTTGTTGAGGGCTGCCCCAATGGCCGACTTGGCGCAGGCCTGCTGCGCCACCAGAATCTGCCCCAGGAGCCCCCCCGTCTCCGCCTGGCGGTCGAGCGCCTTCTGCAGCTGGCCCTCGGTGATGGCGTCGGACTTGACGAGCAGGTTGCCGAGGAGCTTCTTGGTGATGCTGCTGCGCTTGCGGCGCGAGGCGCTGGTGTCGCGGGAAGCGGCGGATCCGGCCCCCTCGTCACCGCCCCCGCCAGAGCGCTTGCGCCGCAGAACGGCGGTGCTCTTGCTGCGGGAACCGGGCGGTGGCCCGGCCGGCGCGGCGGGCTCCGCGTCGGGGGCCGCGGGTGCGGGTTCGGGCTGCTCCTCGTCGATCCCGCTCAGATCGATGTCGAAATCGTCCGCTTCCCGATCTTCCGGTTCCGGCGCATCCTTCTGCGGTCCCTTTATTCGGGGCCCGCCCTTGCCGCGGGTGCTCCGCCGCGACTGACGCCCGCCGCCCTTTTTCCCGCCGAAGAGTCCGCCCAGCATGCCGTTGACTCCATCCCGCTGTTGTCGTCTGTCGTGTCCGTCGTCGTCGTGCCGCCGTTCAGCCGGCGGATTTCTCGATGGTGAAGAGGTTGCCGCCGCCCACGCCCCGGAACGCGAGACGCTCCACCTGCCCCGCCACACCGGAGAGGCCCTGCACGTGCGAAAGGTCCTTGCCTTCGAGGTCCAGTTGCTGCCCCGCGGCGTAGATGCGCGCCTGCAGCAGGCCCTGCCGGCCGCCGACGTAGACATAGAGGCGCTCGGCCGCGTCGGCGCTGAGCGCTTTTTCGACCAGGATGCGCGCGCAGCCTTCCAGCGCACCCGACACGGCGGCGGCGGCGTCGCCGTTCAGCCCCACCTTGCCGGCCGTCGCCACCACCAGGGGGCGGAGCCCTTCCACGTACGCGAGATCCGCCGGCAGCGCGATCTCCGCTTCCATCTCGCTGCGGGCCGGGTGGGTGTGCACCTCGCCGGACGCGTCGATGCCGAGGATCGAACGGCACCGCGGGCAGGCGTACTTCCCTTCGCCCGCGACAGTCAGGCGCGCGCCGCAATGTCCGCAAACGGTCTGGCCCTCCTTGACGGAGGAGGTTTTGACTTCCGGTTTCTTGGGCGCGGTCTTGATCATGGGCGCCGGCTTCTTCGGCTGGGCCTTCTCGGCCTCGAGGTCTTCCTTCAGTTTCACCTCGACCGACGCCGACTCCCCTTCGCCGCCCTCGAAGATGGCGAGGGCCGCGCTCTCGTTGCTCACGATCTCGAAAAATTCCTGCAGCCCCAGCATCTCCATCACCAGCATCACCTTCGACGGAATGCGCAACAGCACCATGCGCCCGCCCCGGCTGGTGAAGCCGTCGTGGACCTGCACCATCAGGCCCATGCCGGTGGAGTTGATGTATTTCAGTTTCTGGAAGTCGATGATGACGTTGACCTGTTCGTTCTCCAGCAGCGAGTCGAACATGCTGCTGAAGTCGTCGAAGGTGCCCGGATCCACCGACCCGTTGAGGGTTACCAGGGATGCGGTTGTCCCGGATGCACTGGAGATGTCGCGAACGTCATAATCGAAGTTCGGCATGTTGCAGTCCCCGCCTCGGTTCGTTCGAACGGCTCACGTCCGGCCTTCAGGCGCCGGTGTCCCCGATGAACTTGGTCAGTTTCAGCTCGTTCCCGGTCCGATTGTATTCCAGCTTGTCGACGCAGCGCAGCATCAGCATGATGCCGAGCCCGCCAACCTTGCCCTGGCTGTGACGCTTGCGGGCGAGGCTCACCGCGTCGCCCTCCACCCCGTCGCCGAGGTGCTGCCCGACGTCGAAGCCCGCCCCCTCGTCGCGCACCGTCACGGTCACCTTCTTGGTGTCCAGCACGTACGCCACGTGGAGACGACGGTCGGGGGAGCTGTGGTTGCCGTGGCGCGCGCCGTTGTCCAGCGCTTCGCGGCACGCATTGATGAGGGAGAGATACTCCTCCTCCACCAGGCCGCTGTGCGTTGCGAGCTGCTCCAGGAAGTCGCCGCCCTGCTGCACATACGCCGGCTCGGACGGCATCTCGAACTTGACGTCCTGCAGGAAATACTTGCGCTCGGCAATCAACCGCTCCGCCTCGGCCGAGATGACGCGGTTCAGCTCGCCGATCTCGTAGGGCTCGCGGACATACTCGTCCTCCAGCACGCGAAAGCCGCCCAGAGACTCCGGGTTCACATCCTCGGGAAAGAAGGCAATCAGGCTGGTCAGCTTTCCTTTCGGAGTGCCTTTCAGCCATTGCCGCAGTTCGGGCGCGTAGTCCACCGCGCCGTCCATCACCACCACGTCGGGATTGGCGGGGTCGGCTGGTTCCCGGACGCTGGCCAGGCCTGCGGCCACGTGCCCCGCCCGTCCTTCGCCGCCCAGTCTCATCCCCCTCACCCTGATGAAGCGAACCAGCTTGCTGATGACGAGGAGCATGACCAACTGT
>CAZKKD010000289.1:0-5702 GCA_964553265.1 uncultured Planctomycetales bacterium
GCAGGGCCCGGCGTGTGGGGCGCGGGCGGCCACGGGGGAGAGGGGGCGGGCGCGCGGGCGGCGGGGCCGCGAGGGGTTCGCCTGGCTGTACCGGGGGGCGGTGCTGGTGACGGGGCTGGTGGCGGGCGGGCGCCCGGGCGGCGGCGTGCCCGGGGTCTCGGGCGGCCAGTGGCTGGCGCTTCTCTATCTCGGTGTGGTGCCGTCGGGGGTCTGCTTCTTTCTCTGGAACGTGGGGGCCCGCCGCGTGAACGCGGGGACGCTGGCTGCGTTCAACAACGTGAAGATCCCGCTGGCCGTGGCGGTGGCGCTTCTGGTCTTCGGCGAGCGGGTGGACTGGCTGCGCCTGCTGCTGGGGGGCATCGCGATTGCGGCTTCGCTGGCCGCGAACGAACTGCACGTGCGGCGCCGGGAGCGGGAAGGCGAAGCGCGGGCGCCCGCTGCGGCCGTCAGAAGTTGAGGTCGGCCAAGCGCTTCACCTCGCGTTTGCCAAAGCCGTAGATCTCGAAGATGCCGCGGTTGAGTGCGTTGAGGACCCGCCGCTGGTCGACGCGCAGGCTGGGACCCGGGTCGGCGAGATCGGCGGCCTGCCGGGCGAGATCGACGATGGCGGCCTGGGCGCTCTTCTTTGGGAGCAGAACGGGCAGGTCCTCCAGGTCGATCTGGCGGAGCATGCTCGCCATGCCCTCTTCGGGACGCGGCGGGCGGATGCGGCGGAAGTAGAAGTCGATGAGCCGGCTGTTCAGCACGGCGGCGAGGTAGTCGCACTCGAGCCCCGACGCGGGCACGATGCCGTAGACCGAGTCGCCGATCAGGAACCGGTCGCTGTCCACTGCCGCGGTGCAGGGCGGCCCGGCGCGCTTGACCACCACCTTCCGCCCGCTCATCAGCTCCGGCGGCGGTACGCGCAGAAGCTGCCGGGGCGCGTAGCAGACGTGCGTGCCGCCGTAGACGATGCCGTACGGGACAATGTCCTTCTCCACCAGCATCGGTTCCCACTGCGGGCCGCGCTTCACCTCGGCGATGTGCCGGTGCTTGTCGTGGGGCAGGATGCCGGCGAACACCTCGGCCACGTCGCCGAGGCGGCGCGCCCGTTCGGTGACCCGGGCGTAGGCGTCGACCAGTTCCTGTGGCGGGCGGAAGTCGGGGGCAAGGCCGGCGGCTTCGGGCTTGAACATGCTTTTCAGGCGCTTGCGGATCGCTTGTGCGCGGGCCGGCTTTGGTTCCACTGCGTGCGCCCCGGCGGAGAAGGCGCGCTCCATCGTCGCGACGCTGCCGTTTTCGGCCAGATAGAGGATGGGGACCTCGGCGGTGCGTTTGTCGTCGTGGAGCTCGCGGCAGACGGCCAGCGCGTTCCGGGCGTCGAGGGCCTCGTCCAGAATGAGGGCGTCGGCCTCGGCGCGTCGGAGCATCCGGAGCGCTTCGTCGGGGGATTCGAGAAAGAGCAACTCCTCGTCGAACCGTTCCGTGTGGGCGGAGAGGTAGGACTCGGTGGTCGGGTCGTTGGTGAGCACCAGGACGCGCGTCATCGCCGGCGCGCTCCGTTCGGTGGCGCGCGATGCGCCGCCCGCCAGCCATGGAACCATGGATCGCAATGCAAGCATCCCCCTCCTCCTCGCGTCATGGTGCGTCGTCGTGGTGCGTCCGGTTGCGGGAGGGGCGGTGCGTTTCGGCATCCCCCTCCACTAGGATTATCGGACGGAATGCGCGATCCCTGCAGGCTTTCCGGCGGGAGGGCGGGGGCACGTCAGGCGAGGAGGGTGCGGGTGGCGGCGGCGACGTCGGCCTGGCGCATGAGGCTTTCGCCGACGAGCGCCGCGGTGCAGCCGGCGCCGCGCATCCGGCGCATGTCCTCGGGAGTGACGATGCCGCTTTCGGCGACCAGCGGGACGCCGTCCGGCACCAGCGGGCGCAGGCGCTCGACCGTGGCCGGGTCGACGGTGAAGGTGTCGAGGTCGCGGTTGTTGACGCCGAGCAGGTCGGCGCCGGCCTCGAGCGCGCGCTCCACGTCGGGCGGATCGTGCGCCTCGGTGAGGATGTCCATGCCCAGTTCGCGGGCGAACGCCAGCAGGTCCTTGAGGCGGGCCGTCGGCAGCATCCGTGCGATGAGGAGAATCGCGTCCGCGCCGAGGCAGCGGGCCTCGGCCACCTGTGCGGGGTGGAGGAGAAAGTCCTTGCGCAGCACCGGCAACGCAACGGCGCTCCGGATGGCGGCCACGTAGGCGCCATCCCCGCGGAAGTAGTCGGCGTCGGTAAGGCAGCTGATGGCTGTGGCGCCGCCTTCTGCATAGGCGCGGGCCAGAACCGGCGGGTCGAAATCTTCCCGGATGAGCCCCTTTGACGGGCTGGCGCGCTTCACCTCTGCGATGAGGTGGAGGCCGCACGGCGGGCGCGCGTCAGCGGTGAGGGGCTTCCGGAAGGGGCGTGGCGGCTCCGCGGCGGCGGTACGGCGGGCCCGTTCGAGCCATGCCTCTTCGCTACACACCGCCAGGAGCGACTGGATCTCCGCCTCCTTTGTTGCGCGGATGCGGCCGAGGATGGGCGGGAGGGGGCGGTCGGTCATGCCTGCGGGTTGGCGGCGAAGAGCTCGATCTGGCTGCGGAGCTCGTCGGTCGGCGGATCGAGGAACTGGCAGGCGCCGTTCTGCGTGGTGACCAACTTGGCCGCGCTGAAGTCGGTGAAGATGCGGCCCGCTTCTGCCGAGGAGACGCCCAGCTTGTCCGCCACCTGGTCCAGCGGCAGCTCGTCGCCGATGTTGCGGGCAACCAGGGACAGGAACTTGCGCCGCGCGGGGGTGGCCACCAGGCGCTCGTAGGTACGCACGCCCTCGTACTCCGGCACGCCGGCGGAGCGCAGCAGCTTCTCGTGCTTCACGTTCATGTCCTGCAGACGCTGGGCGAGGATGCGGCAGAGCTTCAGCGCCAGCGCGGAACTGTGGTCAAAGAAGGCGGCGATGCGCTCGCGCGGCACGCGGACGAGAATGGAGTCTTCCGCCGCGACCACGGTGGCGCTGCGCGGGGCGCCGAGGAGGGTGCTCATCTCGCCGATGTAGGTGTCGGGCTCCTCGATGGTGGCAATGACCTGCTCGCCCTTGTGGATCTCCAGCTTGCCCTTGAGGAGAATGTACATCTCCTGGGTGGTGTCGCCTTCGTGAAACACCTCTTCGCCCTTGGCCTTGCGGCACTGGAGCTGGCGGAGAAGCTTCTTCTTGGCTTCGTCGGAGGCTTCAGGCATCGGATTGCCCCTCGTATACGGACGGATGACGCCGCCCACGCCCATCGGCCGTTCCGGAGTTCGTTTGGGGCAGTAGTATACGCCGCAGCCGCCTCGGACGCAATCGCGCTTCCATCAATTGTGGGCGGAAGCGGCAGACCTTGCGTTGTCTTCTCGGACCGCCCGCCAGCCGCTTCACATCCGTTCTCATGATTCCGAATGCAGTGGCGGGGCTCCGCTGGCCTTTGGGGTGGAGGGCCAGTTGACGGCATAGCAGCCCCTTCTTCCGCTCTCGGTGAAGGGGGGATGGGGGGGCTTCAGCGGCGGAAGGCTTCGCCGCGGAGGGCGGCTTCGCGGGCGGCGCGGAACTCCGGGGCGTAGACCTCGGCGTCGCGGATGAGGCATCCGGTCCGGCCGCCGTCGCGCATGATCTGTGTGCAGACCGAGCAGTTGAGGCAGCACTTGCCCGGGATCATGTGGCCCCGTTCCAGGATGTCCTTCGGCGCGTCGGGATAGGCGAACGCGCCCCGTCCCTGCCCGATGATGGCGGCCCCGCCGGTGCGGACAATGCCCGCCGCGACCGGCGGCATCAGGTGCCGCAGCCACGCATAGCCGCCCCCGGCGATCGGGGTGCCGGGCTGCGCCTGCTGGAAGGCGCGCACCACGTCCACGAAGCGCACCACCCCGGCGAGCGGGTGCTCGTCCGGCAGCTCGGCGCCGCGGGTCGGCTTGTCGTAGGGCCGGCCGATGTGCGGGTTGTAGTAGGGGTTCCCGACCGAGATGTTGAGGAGCTCCGCCCCGTCGGCCACCAGGGCCTCGGCGAGGCGGAGCGAGTCGGCAAGGTCAATCTCGTCGGGCGTTTCCGTGCTCATCCCCCAGCCCCACGGGTGCGGAATCGCGTCGGAGGCGTTCATCCGGGTGGTAACGAGGAGGCCGGGCAGGGCGGCGCGGATGCGCTGCATGGTCTCGCGGAGAAAACGGGTGCGGCCTTCCCACGAGCCGCCGTAGCGGCCCTCGCGGCGGTGGCCGGCCAGGAGCTCGCTGACGAGGTAGCGGTGGCAGGCCTTGACGTCCACGCCGTCGAACCCGGCCGCGGCCGCGAGCCGCGCCGTCTCCACGAAGCGCTCCTGCAGGGCGTCGAGCGCATCGTCGCTGATGATGGGATAGTCCGCCGGCAGGTTGTGCTGCGGGTCGAGCACGGGGCTGTGGTGGCCGATGATGGGCCGGGGAATGCCGTCCGGCTTGCTGTAGCGCCCGCTGTGGGTGAGCTGGAGAATGCAGACGATCTCGTGGCCGTGCGCGTCGCGCGCCGCGGTGCGGGTCGCGTCCACGAGGCGGGTGTAGGCCTCCACGTTCCGGTCGTTCAGGTGAAACTGGTGCGGGTTGCTGCGCGCCTCGGGGACGACGGCGGTGGCCTCGAACCAGATGAGCGTCGAGCCTCCGGCGGCATAGCGCCGGTAGCGGCGGAAGGCCAGCTCGCCCGGCACGCCCTCGCGGTCCGCGTCGAAGCCCTCCATCGGATGCACCGCGAACCGGTTGGCGAGGATGCGGTCGCCGAGCGAGACCGAATCGCCGAGGCAGGCCAGGTCCTCGTCGATCGGCAGCGACAGTCCCCGCGCCTCGAGGGCGCGGCGGAGGTCGTCCAGGCTCTTCAGGTCGAAACGTTCGTGTGCGGACATGGTGGCGGTTCCCGTGTCGAAAAGGGGCAGGGCGGAAGCGGCTATTTCTGCGTCCAGGTGGCGCCCTCGGGGCGGTCGGCAATCTCGATGCCGATGCCGTTGAGGCCGTCGCGGATGGCGTCGGCGATGGCGAACTGTTTCTCCTTCCGCGCCAGCGCCCGGGCTTCCAGCAGGATGGGCATGACGGCGTCGAGGCCGCCGCCGGCCGTCTGGGGCCGCTGCGGCGGAAGGCCCAGCACGCCGAGGTGCCCCAGGAGGCCGCGGTAGAGCGCGGCCAGGCCGGCGGCCGGGGCGTCGTCGCGTACGGCGGTGTTGGCGGTCGAGACCGCGTCGTAGACGACGGCGAGCGCCTGCGGGGGGTTGAAGTCGTCGTTCATCGCATCCCGGAAGCGCCGGTCCAGGTCCGCCGCGCGCGGGCCCAGGTCGCCCGCGTCGCCGGAGGCGCCGGCCAGGCCGCCGTCCCCGAGGGCGCGCTCCAGCGCTTCGACCGCGTTGTAGATCCGGTCGAGGCCGGCGGTGGCGGTCTCGAGGCTGTTGGGCGCGTACGTCAGGGGCATCCGGTAATGCGTGCCGAGAATCCAGAGCCGTACCGCGGCGGGGGCGAAGTCGGCGAAGACGTCCTTCAGCCAGAAGGCGTTGCCCTTGCTCTTGCCCATCTTTTCCTCTTCCTCGCCGTCGCCCTTCGGGACGGTGATGAAGCCGATGTGCATCCAGTAGCGGACGAACGCGCGCCCCGTGGCCGCCCCGGGCCGGGCGACCTCGTTCGCGTGGTGCGGGAAGGTGAGGTCGGCCCCGCCGCCGGTGATGTCCGGC
>CAZKKD010000290.1:0-5690 GCA_964553265.1 uncultured Planctomycetales bacterium
GGGTCGTTCGACGAACGTGCCGACTCCGGGGGGGCCCCGGCCTTCTTCCCCTGCCCGGCCAAAGCCGGCCGACCCCTTTTTCCCGACACCCGGGGGGGGAGCAACCGCTACTGGCGCGCCGGCTCCCCGTCCTACGGTTTTCCGGTCGGGGGCGCCGTCATCAAGGACCTGAACGACGCCTTCTGGGTCTACGAGTCGAACCTGACCCGCCACAAGCCGGACATGGCGATCTTTCAGGACCTCACCAGCCATCACGAACCGACCCACAGCTACTCGTGGCTGCTGCAGGCCAACCACTGGGACCCGGTGCACGGGCGCGCCGAAGGCTTGAACGCGGTCTTCGCTGACGGGCACGGCGCGTGGGTGCTGAACGAAGGCGGCCGACTGCACACCGGCGGGAGCGTCCACAGCAGCGAACTCTTCCCGTCGACGACGCAGATCCTCGACACGTACGGCACGCGCGGCAAGCACAACAACTGGACGAACCACAACTACTGGTTCAGCGACCACAGCTTCGACGCACCGAAACGGGGCCGGTGCTGGCGGAACTGAGGCCTGTGCGCCCGGCGCGGGCGACACGCGGAGGGCTGTCCATGGCGGGTAGCGAAATCCGCGGTCAAGGACCTGACGGGTTCACCCTCGTCGAACTCCTGGTGGTGATCGCCATCATCAGCGTGCTGGCGGCGATGCTGCTGCCGGCGCTGGAGAATGCCATCCAGACGGCCAAAGCGGTGACCTGCTCCTCGACGCAGCACCAGGTCTTCTATGTGCTGCAGGGCTACGGCGGCGAGTACGAACACTACCCGGACCGCATCTCCGATCACTACAAGGCCCACTACCGGCAGACCGGCTATCCGAATGTCGATGGCGGGGAAGGCAAGGGACAGTGGGCCATGGAACTCCTCTACAACGAGGATTACATCGAATCCGTCGACGGGGTGCGCTGCCCGGCCGCTCCCGGCGGCAGCTACCCGGAATGGCGCTGGAGCGGCCGGATGGAGCATCCCTGGTTCACCTTCAACGGCCCCTTCGCCAACGGCTCGCAGGTCGGATCCTATGGCCACAACCACGGGCTGTACTACCGTGGCAAGCAGCAGCACAACAACGACTGGACCAAGGCGACCTGGGGCGTGGACCTGAACTTCACGAACTACCGTAACCCGCGCGGCGGGACGAAGTGGGCGCCGGGCGACATCGCGCTCCTGGGCTGCCCGTCGGTCTTCCGCCCGACCGGCAACCACAACACCCGCGAGATGTACGAACCCCACATGGACCGCCCCCTCTCCGCCTACGGCGGTTCGCACCAGGGCTCGGACTGGGGCGGGCTCCTGCAGTACCGGCGCAACTATACCCACGCCGACGGGCACACCTTCTTCTACAAGCGCGACCAGCGCGGCCCCTGGAGCTGGACCCCCTGACCGGCGCGTCTTTTTTTTTCCGCACCAACCAACCCGCTGACGCAGTGCCCACCCGAACGGGCCGGAGTACCGTGTCGCTGCACCGCCCCGGCCGATGCAGGGGGACGAAACGACACCGGCCGACGCGCATCGCGTCGGCCGGCGGGAAGAACGTGCGTAAGGTTGCGGCCGGCTACTGCTGCTGGCCGCGGTCGCTGGGCTTGTAGTAGCGGTCGCGGAGGTGCTCGGTGGTGCGGACCGCAGCGTTGCGGATCTCGCGCAGCGACTTCTTCGCCGCTTCCAGCACCTTGCAGGTGGCCTCGTGCTTGGCGGTGAGGCTGGCGAGCTCGCCCTCGAGCTGCTCGTTGGCTTCCTGCAGCCCGGTGTTCTCCTCCCCCTGGCTGCGCAGGCGGCCGCGGAGGTGGGTGAGCTCGTTGTTGGCGTCGGCGAGGTCCTTGCGCAGCGTCTCGTTCTCCTCGCGGAGGCTGCGGACGATCTCGCGGATCTTGGTAACCTCGAGCTCAAGCGCGTTGCGGGCGGTCTCGGTGTTCTTGAGGCGGCTGGAGAGATCGCGGACGCGCTCCTCGAGCACCTGGCGCGCTTCGCTGGCCTCGTCGAACTCCTTGACGCGATCCTTGAGCGTGAAGAGCTGCGCCTCGAGATCGATCTTGTCGCGCTGGAGCTCCTTGATGCGCGTCTCGGCGACGCCGAGCTGCTCGGCGAAGCTCTCGCGTTCGTTGCTGAGGCGTTCGGCGCGGCTGGAGGCCTCCTCGAACCGGCGCGAGAGAACGTTCTGCTCCTCCTTGATGAAGGAGATCTCCTCGCGGAGCTGCTCGGCGAGGTCGGCCTGCGCTTCGAGCAGATCGACCTGCGCTTCCAGCTCGCGGCGGGAGGCGGTCTCCTCCTCCAGGCGCTCCTGGGTGGCGCCGAGGTCGCTCTCCAGCGACTCCTTCAGGTCGAAGGCGGCGTCGAGCTCGCGCTCAAGGTCGCGGACGATGCTGATGATGTCGACCGATTCCTCGCTGACGGCGATGTAGTCCTCGGCCTTCGCGCCGGACTCGGCTTCCTCGTCCTCCTCCACCTCGGTGTCGCGGGCGGCGAGATCGAGCTCGAGCTCCTTGATGCGGACGAGGAGCTCCTTGTTGTGGCGTTCAAGCTCCTGGATCGAGGCCGCGCTGGGCAGGCGGCGGCGCGCGCCTTCGGCGGGGGCCTCTGCGTCGGCGTCCGCTTCGTCGGTGTCGCTCTCCCCCCGCGCCGCGGTGGCGGCCCGGGTGGGGGCGGTCTCCAGCGGGCGGCCTTCCTGGTGCCAGTCGCGCAGGCGCTGGATGAGCTGCCGGCGGCCTTCCTTCGAGGCGGGCAGGCTGCCGAGCGTGTGGCCCGAGAGCCCCTCCAGCGCGGCGACGGCCTTCTCGGCGACCGAGTCGTCGCCATCTTCGAGACAGTCGATGAGCGGGCTGATGACCTGCACCGAGCCGATGGCCCCCATCGCCTCCACCGCGGCGCGGCGCACCGCGGGGCTGGGGTCGTCGAGCAGGTTGAGGAGTTCGGTGACCACCGATTCGCGGCCCGCCCAGCCGGCGCAGGTGGCGGCGCGGCAGCGGACCAGCTCGCTCTCGTCGGAGAACATGCGGACGATGGCGGACAGCCCCTCTTCGCCGGCGAGGCGGTAGACCCCGCGCAGCGCGGCGAGGCGGACGCTGGGCGCCTTGTCCTCGAGCGCCTGCTGCACGGCGGGGAGCGCCTCTTCCATCTCCAGCGCGGTGAGGGCGTTGACGCACTCCTTGCGGACCTGCGCCGAGGGCTCGCGCACGAGCTGGGCGGCGACGGCCTTGAGGGAGAGATCGTGCCGGATCCCGCCCATGCCGCGGGCGGCGCGGGCGCGGGTGGCGATGTCGTCGCTGCCGAGCTCAAAGAGATACCGCGAGAAGGTGACGTTCTCCACCGCGCTGCCGAACTCGGCCGCACGCACATCCGCGGGCGTCACATCCGGCAGCGAGGCCGTCCCGGCGTCGACGTTGGTTTCCGGCTGGGTGCCTTGCTCATCCATGAATGCGTTCTCCTCACCGCCGATGCGTTCGGCGAACCGTCATGATGCAACGCGCCGGCCTGTTGCCATTCCCCTGGGATCCCGGTGCGCGATCGGTGTTTCCCGTCGCGACGCCCGCGAGACCCCCGACGCTGACCGTCGGGCGCCGCGCAACCGCCGCGTCCCCTGTTCGGTCCAACCTCTTCCCGGAGGCCACCGTCCCGGCCTCGCCGGATCCGATAACCTGCACCCCCGCAAGAAGATAAGCACTCCGCAGCCCGCGCATTCGCCTGGTGTCGCCAGCGGCTGCCGGATGCGGAAACGGGACTTTCTGTCCGTCCGCAAGTCCGGGCTGCAGTTGCAGGAAGCTATCTTCAGGCGTAACAGCTTCTTGTCAAGAGGGAAATGGGATTTTTTGCAACACGGGGACAGCATGGAGGTTATTCCGGAAAAGGCGTGGATAACCCGGGCGCGCCCCCCGGCGGCGGCCTGAAACACCGGGCGCGCGCCCGGCCCGGCGGGATGCCTTACGCCTCCAGAAATGCAGCGTCCGACACCGGCGGGCTCCCCGTCCGCCTACTCCGACAGGCGCCAGGCAAAACGGCCGGCCGTGTCGGTCGCGTGGGGGTCGTTCATGAGCGCGCCGGGCGGCGGCGCAATCCAGCCCTCGGTGAGGAGGGGGTCGGCGGTGGCTTCCTGCCAGGTGCGCAGGCGGGCGCGGAACTCCTCCAGGAGGGGGGCGGCGTCGGGGTCGGCGGCGGTGTTGCGCGTCTGGTGCGGGTCGAACGTGCAGTCGTAGAGCTCCTCGCGGGCGCGGCAGGCCATGCCGCCCCAGCCGTTTTCGACCCAGAAGGTCTTGGTCGGGCTGTTGTCGCAGTTGGGCAGATAAGGGCGCATGCGGTCCTCGTACCGGCGGATGTAGGCGTACCGGGGCGTGCGCACGATGCGGATCGGCTCGTAGCAGGCGTGGTAGTTGAGCTCGGCGAAGACGGCGTCGCGGATCGTGTCGCTGCGGCCCTCCGCCCACGGGCGAATGGAGGCCCCTTCCAGCCAGGCCGGCCGGTCGATGCCGAGGAGGTCGCACAGGGTGGGGTAGAGGTCGATGTGGCTGGTCAGCGCATCGCAGACCCGTCCGCCCGAGAAACCGCCGGGCCCCCGCAGGATGAGGAAGACCCCGATGCCGCTGTCGTGCAGGGTGCATTTCATGCGCGGAAAGGCGATCCCGTGGTCGGTGGTGGCGATGACGAGGGTGTTCTCCGCGAGCCCGGCGTCGGCGATGGCGTCGAAGACCTGGCCCATCTTCCGGTCGAGGATGCGCGCGCAGGTGTGGAAGTCCGCCATGTCGGCCCGCGTCTCCGGCGTGTCCGGGAAGGGCGCCGGCGGGAGGATGTAGCGCGGATCGTCCTCGGGCGCATGCGCGGGGAAGCCCCGGTGCGTCTCGGTAAAGCCAACGCTCAGGAAGAAGGGCTGGTCGTGATCGCGCTTGAGGTAGGCGACCGCTTCGTCGTGGGCCTTGTCCGGACCGCAGAGGATTTCGTCGTAGCCAATCAGGCCGGCGTCGGGGGCGACGTGCTGGAACCCCGCAAGCGCCGAGCGGTAGCCGGCGCCGCGGAGGGTGTGGACGAGGTGGCGGCTGTAGTCGTTGAGGCGCCAGCCGCGGTGCGTGAGCCCGTGCATGCCGTTCTGGTGCGGATACTGCCCGGTCAGGAGCGCGGCGCGGCTGGCCGAGCAGGTGGGGTTGCAGCAGAAGTTGCTGCGGAAAAGGACCCCGCCCTCGGCGAGCGCCTGGAGGTTGGGCGTCGGAACGGCGTACCCGTGCGGGGCGATGTAGCGCCCGGTGTCGTGGGAATGGATGTAGACGATGTTGGGGCGGGCCATGGCAGATCCTTTCGCGGCGGCCGATGCGGATGCGGGGGAGCGAAGGTCCGCTCCATCCCGCACCATGCTGACGCCGGACCGCCGGCCTGTCAAGGGCCGGTCGGGACCGACAACGGCGGGGGACGGGCCGGAGCGTCCATTTTGTCCGGACGCATGGAGAATTGAGCTTGCATTCGCGGGGGGAGGGTGTACAATCCTCCGCGCGGTCGGCAGTTCGGACCGCAACGACCCGTGGGCGACTAGCTCAGTTGGCTAGAGCACCAGCTCGACAAGCTGGGGGTCACTGGTTCACGTCCAGTGTCGCCCACCAACTCAGCCGCCGGCGCCGCACCAGCCTGCGCCGGATGCGATACCGCCCCGCCGGGGAGCGCCCTCCCTTGTACGCGGGG
>CAZKKD010000291.1:0-5667 GCA_964553265.1 uncultured Planctomycetales bacterium
TTCCTCGCTCAGCGGCGAAAGTCGACCGTCAGATGGCCGAGATGATTGTTGAACGTGTCCTTACGGCTGCCACCCCGCCAGGCGGGCCAGCAGGCGCCAGAAGGCCCGCCCCTTCAACGCGCCGTTGAGCGGGTGGGTATGGGCCGCCCGGTCGGGCAGGGCGATGCCGTGGTCGGGATGGGCCGCCACCCATTCGGCCGCCCAGTTGCGCCGCTGGCCGTTCTCCCGGTAGTCGCAGTTGTCGCGCGCCTGCTTGTCGAGGATCGGCTGGCCGTCGGGGGTGTAGCTTTCGATGTCGGCAAAGTCGAACAGCACCTTGCCGTGCTTCCGGCAGTAGGCGCGGATCCGCTCGTTGTTCCGGTGCAGCGTTCCGTTCGCGCCCGTGCCGTCGAGGTGGCCGGTCATGTAGACGAAGACGCGATCCGGGTAGTCGGTCTCGAGGCGATCCATCAGTGACAGGTACCGGTCGATGCCCTCCGGCGTGTTGTCGCTGCAGCCGCCGCACCAGCTCCAGACGATCACGTTCGCGTCGCCCCCGTTCTCCAGGTACGCCCGTGTGCGCTCCGCCCAGCCGTCGTCGCCGTGGTGGCCGAGGTCGCCCCCGGTCTCGACGTACTGCAGTGCGCCGCCGGCGCCGGTGCGGTTGTAGTGGAAAGGCGGTTTGTTCATGGCGCTCATGCCGCTGGTGATCTGGCTGCCGTGGGAGGTGTGGCCGTACCAGATCCGCAGCGTCCGCCGCGCCTGGTCCAGTGCTTCGGCGGGGATCGTCGCGATGTCGGTCTGCTCGTGCCCGATCACCAGTGCGCCGTCCGGCCGGGCGGGGGCCTGCGCCTCGGGTCCGGCGGGTGCGGGGTCGGGCGTTGCCGTTTCGGTGGCAGGCCGCGGGGGGTCGGCGGGCGGCGGTGCGGACGGCGTCCCCCGGGGGGCGGGCTTCGTGTTGGCGTCGCCGGCGGTGACGGGCGGCACGATCACGACGTTGGTGAGTGCGACGTACTTCCGGTGGTTGTCGCGGTGGACCGAACAGACCCGCCAGCGGCGCGGACGGTCGGACGCCGCCTTGGCCATCGGCACAACGCAGGAGGTGTGCCCCGTGCCCGGCAGCCAGACGAGGTACCCGTCAAAAGGGTAGAGTGGTTCGGCCTGATCGACCGAAGCCGTGATCTTGAAGCCGCCGGAAGGCTCCTGGTTCGCCGGGGTCCAGGACAGCTCCAGTCCGGCATCCGTCACCTGGTAGAAAAGGGTAATCGTCTGCAATTCGGTGATCGTTTTCGCATCCGGACGGTCCCCGTCGGCGGCCGATGACGGTCGAACGGCAGCGAGCAGCATGGCGAAAGCAAAGAGCGCGCAGGGCAGTCGCGTTTGCACAGGATTTCCTTCCTCAAATAATGTCCACCAGGATACCCGACCGGGAACTCACATTCGTATGTTCCGGCAGATGCGGTTGCCCGTCAAGGGGATTTGCCGCACCCGGGCCGGGGCTGCCCCCTTGCCAAACGGGGTGGAGTCGGTAGGATAGGCCGCTTCGCGGCGGCGCCGGGCGCGCCTGCAGGCCCCGCGTTGCGCGTCGCGTACGAAACCGGACCCCGAATCCACGGACCCGAGGAGGCAGCACCATGGCGGACGGACAGGCGATCACCTGCGTCGACGGCGCGCTCAACGTGCCGGACGCCCCCATCATCCCCTACATCGAGGGCGACGGCACCGGGCCCGACATCTGGCACGCGGCCAGCCGCGTTCTGGAAGCCGCGGTCGAGAAGGCCTACAACGGCGACCGCCGCATCGTCTGGCGCGAGGTGCTGGCCGGGCAGAAGGCGTTCGACCAGACCGGCGAGTGGCTGCCCGACGCCACCGTCGAGGCGTTCCGCGAGTTCCTGGTCGGCATCAAGGGCCCCCTCACCACGCCCGTCGGCGGCGGCATCCGCAGCCTCAACGTGGCGCTGCGGCAGATCCTCGACCTCTACGTCTGCCTCCGGCCCGTGCGCTGGTTCCGCGGCGTGCCGAGCCCGGTGCGCCAGCCCGAGCTGGTGGACATGGTCATCTTCCGCGAAAACACCGAGGACGTCTACGCCGGGATGGAACTGGAGCAGGGCACGCCGGAAGCGGAGAAGCTTATCGCCTTCTGCGAAAAGGAGTTCGGCTGGTCCATCCGCCCGGACAGCGGACTGGGGCTCAAGCCCATCAGCGTTTCCGGCACGCGCCGGCTGGTCCGGGCCGCCATTCGCTACGCGCTTGAGCAGGGCCGTGACAGCGTCACTTTGGTCCACAAGGGCAACATCATGAAGTATACCGAAGGCGCGTTCCGGACCTGGGGGTATGCCCTGGCGAAGGAGGAGTTCCCGAACGAGACCGTCACCTGGGACGAGTGCGGCGGCGACGTGCCGGAGGGCAAGATCCTCATCAAGGACGCGATCGCCGACATCTTCCTCCAGCAGGTGCTGACCCGCCCGGCCGAGTTCGACGTGGTCGCCACCATGAACCTGAACGGCGACTACGCCTCCGACGCGCTCGCCGCGCAGGTCGGCGGCATCGGCATCGCCCCCGGCGGCAACATCAATCACGAGACCGGCCACTCCCTCTTCGAGGCCACCCACGGCACCGCGCCGAAGTACGCCGGCCAGGACAAGGTGAACCCCAGCAGCGTGGTCCTGTCCGGGGCGCTGATGCTGGAGCGGCTCGGCTGGACCGAAGCCTCCGACCGGATCCTGCACGGCCTCGAGCGCACCATCGCCAACAAGACGGTGACCTACGACTTCGCCCGCCTCATGGAGGGCGCCACCACCGTCAAGTGCAGCGAGTTCGGCAGCCTCGTCATCGAAAACATGTGAGGCCGCGTCCCGGGGCCGCGAGGCTTTGCATGCCCCGCCCGACGCCGGTCTGACGCCGGTCTGACCCCGGTCTGGCACGCCTCCCACCACCGTCCCACCCCTGCGCGACGCTGTCCGCCCCCGGTTTGCCCCGGGGGTGGAGCGTGCAGGCGCGCGGCGGGATGGCTCCGGGGGCGGCCTCGTCGATGCCGGCCGCGGCAGGCGGGACGGGCGCCCCGGACACGCATACCGGCTCAAAGCCATAACGCATTCCAGAAAAACCACTTGCCGTCAATTCGTCCGATAATGTTTTCCCTGGGGACAAGTGCGGTCCGGTGTGCCCGCCGGTGGCTGTCGGTGGCCGGATTCCCATTGGGAAACCGGGATTTGTGTCAATTCAACTCTCTCCGTAGACGATAAACCCTATACCCCCCGGTCCATCCTTATCTAAGGGACGGGGAGGCAAGCCGTTGGCGCGCCCGCGGGTGGACGGCGGGCGGGCAGGGAAGGCGACAGAACCGATCAGCGCACAGAAGGAGCGGCGGGATGCGACGAGGGGTGCACGCGGGGCTGCGGAACCGGACCGGATCGCTGCTGCTGGCGGTGTGTCTGCTCGCCGGGTTGGCGGCCGGCTGCCTGCCGTCCCGCCGGGACGAGGCGCCGGCGGCGGTCTACCGGAGCCGGCGGACCTTTGCGGTCGCGCCCGTCCAGCCGCGCATGACCGCGTACAAGGGCATGGAAGTGGACTACGACGGACGTGCCCCCGCGCCGGCGCTGCCGCCGGTGGCGGGTGCGGGCCGGCGGGGCGGGTTCCCCGGCGGACCGATGGCGGGAGAGCTGCCGGCGTACGAGCCCGGCGGGTTCCGGCCGCTGGAAGAGCTGGTCTACGGCGGCGCGTGGGGCGACCCCGGCGCGGACCGCCCGTACGCGCTGGCGGTGGGCGACCGGCTGGCCCTGGTGGTCGAGGGGCATCCGGAGCTCTCCGGCCCGCTGGAAGTGCATGTCGACGGCACGGTGGAGCTGCCCCTGGTCCGGCGGCGCGTGCCGGCGGCGGGGAAGACGGTCGAGGCGCTCCGTCCGCTGGTCATCGAGACGCTGGCCGACTACGCGCGGGACCCCGACCACGTGACGCTGGCGGTGGACCACGCCGGCGGCCGTTGCTACTACGTCTTCGGTGCGGTCGCGCGGCCGGGCCGGTACCCGATGGGGCTGCGGCCCATCCGGGCGAGCGAGGCCATTCTCCGGGCCAACAGCACCCCGGCGACCGGCCCCGACGCGACCCCGGACGCGCAGGTGCGCGCGGAGACGACCGGGGCGCTGCGGACCGACTTCGCCGCCCCAGCGGGCGCGGACCTGGCGCGTGTCCAACTGGTGACGCCGCACCCGACGCACCCGACCCGGCGGCCGCTGGACGTCGGCGGCGCGCTGGTGGAGGGCCGGACGGGGGCGGACCCGTATCTGCGGGCGGGGCAGATCCTCTTCGTCCCCTCCACGGACGGATCGCCCGAGGCCCAGGCGGCCTGGCAACGGATTGCGCGTCTTGACGAAACAGCGGTGGCGCACCGGCCCTGAACCGGCCGAACGGCGCTACTGTGCATTACAACCCCTTGGCGGGACGGAACATGGCGAACGCGGAACTCTACGGATTCACCTTCACCGACGGCGTGCGGATGCTCTGTCAGCGCGCCTGGCCGCTGGTGATCACGTTCGCCCTGGCGGCGGTGGCCGCGCTTGCGTTTCAGTATACACGGGTGGAGTCGCGATACCGGGTGCACCTGGACTTGCGGATCGAGCCCCGGCGCGAGGTGCCGGCCCGCCTGCTGGCGCTGCGGCCGGGTACTCTCTTCGAGCGCCTGGCAACGTCGCTGCCGCGGCGCGCGCTGGGCGAGAGCAGCCTGGCGGCGATCGAGCAGCAGATCCGGGTCGGCCGGGGCGTGGTGCTGGACCGCGATACGCTGAAGCGCTGCCTGTCGACCGAGGTCCTCGGCGGCGGCGTGATCCGGATCGCGTGCGAACTGCCCGATCCCGATCTCGCCGAGCAGGCCCTCGCCGCGGCGAAGCAGGTGGTTGTCGCCCAGTACGCGGCCATGGAATCGATGCACTATGACATTGCCCGCCAGACCGTGGAGAACGAGATCGCCGACCTGGAGAGCGACCGGGTGCGCATCGAGGGCGAGATCCAGGGCCTGGTCGCGAGCCTCCCGGTGGACGCCGGCGGCGACGGAACGGCCGGCGGAACCTTCCGGCCCGATGCGATCCGCCGCCGCCTGAACGATCGCCTCGACGCACTGGCCCGGCAGCGGGATGCACTGGAAGCGGACATCGCCCGCCAGCAGGAGATCCTGCGCGAGAACGAGGAGCGCCTCGCCGATCCGGGCGCCGTGGTCTTGCGGGAAGAGAAGCGGGTCGACGCGCCCACGCCCGCGGGGGCCGACCTCCGCCGGGAGCGGACGCTGCTGGCCACCTCGCTTGCCGAAAAGCTGAAGATCTCTACCGAACGCCACCCCCATGTCCGCGAGCTCCGCAACCGGATTGCGCTCCTGGACCGGCAGATTGCCGCCGTCGGCACCGAGACGAAGGTCGTGGTCGAGACCCGGCCCAACCCCGAGGCCAAGGCATGGCGCGCCGCGGCGGCGAAGGCGCGCCTGGAACAGCGCCGGCGCGAGGACGAGTTGGAAGCCCTGGCCGCCGAGCAGAAGCGGGCCCGTGCGCGCGCGGCCGAGGCGCCGCGCCTTCTGCGGGAGATTGAGGCCGCCCGCCGCGAAGCGGATCTGCTGCGCGCGCGCCACGATCGGCTGACGGCGACGGCGCAAGCGCTGCACCGGGGCGGCAGGGGAAGCGATCCGGTGTGGGGCACGGTGGT
>CAZKKD010000292.1:0-5650 GCA_964553265.1 uncultured Planctomycetales bacterium
ACGCTGCTGTCCTATCGCCCGCGGTTGCCGGCCGACGAGGTGAAGGAGGCCCTGGCCGGTCTCGCGGACAAGAAGCGGGGCCATCTCCCGCGCGCCCTTCCGCTCCGCTTGCCGGAGCGGGACGGACGGGGCTGCTTCGAAGCGGCCGAGCTGGTCCTCTCCGCCGGAGAGGCGGGCGCGGCCGGTTCAATCGTCCCGACCCTGCGGTTGCCCATGGTCTTTTTTACCAGCCGTGCCGTTCCGCCCGATGTGATGCAGACCATGACGCGCGAAGTTGTCGCCAGTCTGCCCACGCTCGCCGAAACGGTGCCCATGCTGGCCGGGGTCGATCCGGTGGCGGACTTTCGGCGTCTGCCGATTCCGGCCCACGAGGGGGTGCTGGCCTATCTCGCCGCCGAAGGGCTGCCCGCGCCGGAGGTCCCGGTCACGGAAGAGCGGTCGGTGGTCTTCGCCGGGGGGCCGGCGGGGCGCGCCGGGTTTGCCGCGGCCGGAACGGTGGCCCGCCTGCTGAGCCAGGCGCATCGGCGTGACGGGCTGGTCGGTGTGGTGGCGCCGTCGGAAACCTCGGGCGGCGACATGGCGGATCTGGCCGCCGGCCGGGTGGCGTTCGCGCTCGTTTCCGCGGAGCGCGTGCATCAGGCCTATGGGGGCGAGGGGGCGTGGGCTGGAGCCCCCCAGGAGCAGTTGCGCACCGTCTGCACCCTCTACGTCGCGCCGCTCACGCTCGTCTGCGGCACCGATACCATCGAAGCGCCGCGCCACCTCAGCCAGCTCGAAGGGCAGCGGGTCAGCCTGCCCGTCCCGGAGGACACCGGCTACCGGGAGAACGCGATCAGCCTTTTTGCCCTTGATCGTTTCCGGGAGGGCCTGCGGCGGGGCTACATCATCAACCCCGAGGAGCCCCCGGTCGAGGAAGCGGTCGACCTGTACGTGCGGGGGCAGATCGAGGCCTTCTTCTGCACCGAATCGCACCCCTCCAACCTCATCATGCGCGCGGTCAGCCGCCGGCCCTCGCGGATCATGGCCGTGACGGGGCTGCACCGGATCGTTTCGCAGTACCCGTACTATACCGTCACCTCCATTGCGACGGATCAGTATCCTTCGCTCTCCGCACGGGGCGAAGTGGGCACCGTCGGTGTGCCGGTGAACCTGGTCGCCTCGGCCGCGACGCCCGATGCCGTGGTGACGGCCGTGCTTGACAGTCTTGTCCGGAATGCGTCGGAGGTGAGCAAGCTCAACTCCTCGCTGCCCGCGCCGGGGCGGAACAACATGCTGCAGGGGCTCACCGCCCCGCTGCACCCGGCGGCCGAGCAGATCTTCCGCAAACTCGGTTACCTGGAGGACGAAGGCGCCCGCCACAAGAAGGAAGATCTCTTCGTCGGAACGGGGAGTCCCGGCGGGGTGTTTTACCCGGTCGGCAGCGCATTGGCGTCGATCATCAACACCTACAACACGGCGACCCCCGGCTTCCGCCTGGCGGTGGAGCCGACCGGCGGATCGATCGACAACGTCCGCTCCGTGGCCAGCGGCGCGCGCGAGCTCGGTCTCGTGGAGACGAGCACGCTGCTGGACGCCTACAACGGCCGGGGGCTCTGGGAGGACAATCCGCAGACACAACTCCGCAGCCTCTGTACGCTGCACATGGGGTATCTCATGTGCATCGCCGGCGCGGATACGGGCATTCGCACGGTCCTCGACCTCCCGGGCAAGCGGGTCAACATCAGCAATCCCGGCAGCGGAACGCGTGACAACGTCGACGATCTCATGAACCTGCCCCAACTCGCCGCCCTGGCGTCCATGGACGCGCGCGACCAGGAGATCAACGATGCGGTCGACGCGCTGCGCGCCGGGAGCATCGACGCGCTCTTCTACAACGTCGGGCTGGATTCGAAATTGATCTACCAGGTCCTCGGCGGCGAGCGGCGCATGCGCTTTGTTGCCATCCCGCCCGAGGTGGCCAAGGCGTTCCGTGCGGCCAACCCGGGGTATTTTCCCGTCTCCATCCCGGTGGATCGGTTCCCGCGCGCGGCCAATGAGGCGGACGTGCCCACCGTCGGGAACCCCACGGTCCTGGTCACCTCCACCCGCCTTGCCGAGGAGCGGGTGGAGCGGATTCTCTCCATTCTGCTGGAACATTTCGACGAGGTGCAGCAGAGCCATCCCGCACTGGGCCGCCTCACCCCCGCGGAGCTGGTCCGCCACCTTGTCATTCCGCTGCACCCCGGCGCGAAATCCTATTACGACACCCTCGGCCTGGACGCTCCCTGACGGTTCCTTCCCCCGGCGGATCGACGCCGAAACGTGCGACCGGCAGCAGGCGCTGCCGGTCGTGAGGGGCGTGGGTGCGGAAAGGCGGACGCGCTGGCGCGGTCAGGGGGCGAGCAGGTTTTCGTGGACATCCAGCTCGTAGCCGAGCTTTTCGACGAGGGCGAGCACCTCGTCCTTGCTGATGTTGTAGCGGCGGTTCTCGGCGTACTCGAGGATGGTGAGCAGGATCTCGCGCTCGTCGCCGGTGGCGCTGTTGATGACGTACCAGTGCCCGTCTTTCTTCAGCACAATCGTCTTGTCGCTCATGTCGGTCCTCACTCGTCTGGGGCGCCGGGCCCATGGCCTCGGGACATGTACGGATATCGTCACGCCTCGCTGGCCCGGCGCACCAATCTTGTCCGGACTTCCGGGCGCGGTTGCCGGCCGGACTCTCCCGGCGGCGGGGACGGCCCGGTTCGCAAGGCGGCGTCGCACGAAAAGAGGCCGGATCCCGACTTGACCACGGGGTCCGAAGCGCGTACAGTGCAGGCATTGGCGGAACGCTGGCCGCTAGCGATGGAGCACGGGATGCGCCGGGGAGGCCCGGCCCGCCCGGTTCCGTTCCCCGTCCGCGGCCGGCCCGGTGAGAAAGGCGAGTTGGCATGACCGAACAGGCCGGCGCCTGTGTGGCGCCCACTCCCGAAACGGCCACCCTCCCCGATGACATTACCGGCATCCCCACGCACGCGTCGCTGCTCAACCGTGAAGGCCAGCCCTACGGCAACGGCTGCGACGCTTTTCTCTGCGACCTTGAGGAGGACTGCTGCCGCATCCTCATGGAAGGCGCGGCGCCGATCCAGGTGCGGCCGGGGGCGCGCGTCCTTGTCGACCTGCCGGCCGGGGGCGACGCCCCGCCCACGCACCAGGCCGGACGCGTGGTCTCGTCGCTCCCGATCGAGGGCTGGGGCATGGATGTCCATCTCCGCTTCACCGACCTCTCGGTCCGGGATCGCGTCACCCTCGCGAGCACCCTCAACGACCCGGCCGCCCGGGTGGAGCCGGTGCGGTCGCGCCACGGCCGGAGCAAGCGCAAGCGCGTGCGCCGGACCGCCACGGTCGCGATCATGGCCATCTCTATCGGTGCGCTGATTGCGCTCGGCCTCGGCGGGGCTTCCCTCTGGTTTGCCCGACAGGCCCGCGACCCCGACTCTGCTGCCCATTCGACGGTGCAGCAGGCCAGGGACGCCACCCGTGGCATGATTGTCGACGAGGTAAAGAAGGAGATCGAAAAGGGCGATCTCAGCCCCGAGGAAGCCAAGCGGCTCTACAAAGAGTACGGGCGCCTGCTCGACTGAGCGCCCGGGGGGAGGAGGACGGCGGCATGGACCCGAATGAAACGACCGAGGTGCTGCTCCTGACCAGCCACTACCGCATCACCGGGCGGATTGCGCTTGTGCCCGGCGCGCGCCTGACCGACTACATCGACGAGGACAAGCCCTTCTTTCCCATCACCAAAGCCTGCGTCACCGAGCGCTCCAGCGGCCGGCAGCTCCTGCAGGCCCACTTTCTCGACGTCAACCGCGAAAGCGTGGAGATCATCCTGCCCCGTGACGCCGTCACGGAGGAAGAGCCGGCCTGACGCGTTGCGGAAGGGATGGCGACGGGGGCTGCGAACGGATTCGGTTCTGTCAAAATGGGAGCAGCCCGCAAGGGGATTTGCAGGCTGCTCCACGAGGAGAACGGTTGAGGAACTGATGTCAGCGGCCAGGGGGATGCCGCGGGCGAGTTCCTCTGCAATCGTATGTCAGCCCGTGGGTGGCGCCCTTCGCAGCGGTTCAACTTTTTTTGAAAAACTTCCTCTCATGTCCGCCCCTGTCTCTCGGATCGACATTACTGGCTTTCCCGGTTTGGGTTGTGACGTCTTCCTCGAATCGGGCCGGGTGGGGGGCCGCCTGTCGGTTCCCCCGGTTGCGGCCGGCCGGCGTCGCCCCGGAGCCGGGGCATGACCGCCTCCGGACAGCCGTCCGACGGGGCGGGGACGGGCGCCGACCCGGATCTGGCGGCCTGCGAGGCGCGCGTCGGGCACGCCTTTGCCGACCGGACCCTGCTCCGGACTGCGCTCACCCACGCCAGCGCCGCCGACAACCGGTTGCAAAGCTACGAACGGCTGGAGTTTCTCGGCGACGCCGTGCTGGACCTGGTGGTATGTGAACGGCTCTACCGGTCGCAACCCCAGTTTCCGGAGGGACCTCTGACCGAGATTCGCAGCGCGGCGGTCTGCCGCTCGGCCCTCGCCGCGGCGGCGGAGCGGGTGGGGCTGGACGCGTGGATCCGCTGCGGGCGGGGGGTGATGCTGCGCGGCGGGCCGTCGGAGGGGGTGCGCGCGGACGTCTACGAGGCGCTGGTCGCGGCGCTCTACCTCGACGGTGGCCTGGCCGCGGCGGCGCCATTTGTGGATGCGACCCTCGGCGCGTCCCTGGACGCGCTGGCCGCGGCCGGCTGCGACGGGGAGAATCACAAGTCCATCCTGCAGGAGCGCGAACAGCAGGCCGGCCGCCCCCCGCCGGAGTACCGCGTGGTCGAGGAGTCGGGACCAGATCACGCAAAGGTATTCCAGGTCAGTGTTTGTGTGGACGGGGACACCGTCGGCTGGGGCGAGGGAGGCAGCAAGAAAGAGGCCGAGCAGGCGGCCGCGCGCGAGGCGCTCCGCGGCCTGGCGCTGCGGGACGCTGCCGAGCGTTCCGGCGGGAGTTCCTGATCGGTTGCGCGTTGCATTTCCGCAGGCGCTTCGGACGTCCCCGGTCGGGCGGTCGGGACCGAAGCCTTTGCCCAAGAAGCACTTACCGAAGGAGCGGCCATGCCGACGGAAAAGAACCGCTGGGGCATTGCCGCCTCGGCCGTGGGGATCCACCTCTCCATCGGTTCCGTCTATGCCTACAGCGTCTGGAAGTTGCCGCTGGAGGAGGCGCTCGGGTGGTCGCGGACCGAGATCGCCTTCGCGTTCAGCCTGGCCATCCTCTTCCTCGGCTTGTCGGCCGCGTTTCTGGGGCATTTTGTGGAGCGGCGGGGGCCGCGGCAGGGCGCGCTGCTGGCGGCGTGTTGTTTCGCGGCGGGACTCTTCGGCGCGGGTGCGGCGGTGTATGCCGGCAGCCTGATCGGCTTTTACCTCGGTTACGGCGTCATCAGCGGTATCGGGCTGGGGGTGGGCTACGTCAGCCCGGTTTCGACGCTGGTCAAGTGGTTTCCGGACCGGCGCGCCCTGGCGACGGCGCTGGCCATCATGGGGTTCGGGTTCGGTGCGCTTCTGGCCGGGCCGCTCATCGAGATCCTGATCGACCGGGTCGGGATCCCAGGCGCGTTTGTGGTGCTCGGGGTCGGGTATCTTGTTCTCATGACAGCCTCG
>CAZKKD010000293.1:0-5626 GCA_964553265.1 uncultured Planctomycetales bacterium
GCCACGCGCCTGGCTGCCCGCGTCGAGGCGGCAGGCGGGGCCGTCGAGCGGCTGGTCGATGGCGCCGGGGGCGACGGGCGGCTGAACGAGGCGCGGGACGGCCTCCCACCCCCCGCTGCGGTCCCGCCCATCCCCGACAGCCAGGGCACGGCCAACATGCGAGCGCGCGAGGTCGGCAAGCCGGACGACGCGGCGGGGAGGGCGGATGTCCTGGAGGAGGGCCGCGAGCGCCGGGTGGATCTGGGCACGAGCGGGGGCGGGGACGGGGCGGCGTCGCGGTTTCTTCTCATCGTGAGCAGCGGGTTCGATGCGATGGTGACCGAGGAGGTGAAGCGTCGCCGGACCGGATCGCTGGGATTCCGGGGCTACTTTGTCCCCATCTGGAACGTGCTCCGGCGGTATCGCGAGCCCCACCTGCGGGTGGTGCTGGACGGGGCCGAGACGCTGGACGGGGCGATGGTGGTGGTCGGGAACACGCGCAATTACGGTGGCATCTTCTCGGTGACCGACCGGGCCGCGCTGGACAGCGGGCACTTCGACGTCTGCGTCTTCGAGCGCGGATCCCTGGCCGCGCTGCTCTATTTCGGCGGAGCCGCGCTGTGCCGCCGGCTCAGTCTGCAGCCGGGAATCCAGTATCGGACCGCACACCAAATCCGGATCGAGTCGGACCGGCCGGTTGCGGTGGAGATGGACGGCGACTACTACCGGGAGACGCCGGTGGAGATCGCGGTCCATCCCGCCGGTGTCCGTCTCATTGTCCCCTAGCGGACAAGCGGTCGCGGCGGTCCGTTCGTCTCCCTGATCTGTTCTCGGAATGGTTTCACGTGAAACATTGCCTGATGGGCCAGCCGGAACGTGCGAGGTTGGCGCATGGGTCCACGTGTGGCTTTCGGCAGAGCCTTCTGGTTCAGCCCTTTCGACACGGTCCATTTCGCAGCAGCGCCTGATGCGGAAAGAGGCGTTCACTTCCTGTTTCCGCGATGTTTCACGTGAAACATTCCCCGTGCCTCCTGTCGAGCGGATCGGGCTCGGATATCGATATGGACCCCTGTCCGGCAGGTTGCTGATTGGGGAAAACGATCTGTGCAATAGTCATCAGCGCTGTCCAAAAGCAATACGGTTCAGTTACGGACGCGTCCTGAGCGGTGGCACGGCCATCTTGGCCGTGAAATCATGGGCTAGAAGCCCATGCCACGGCGCACCCGTTATCTTAACTGAACCGTATTGTGTCTAAAAGCGCCTTTCAGCCCATTTTGGTGAGATTGCACCGCAAAGGGTTATGGAGGGGGGGAGGGGATGGGAACGAGGCAGCAGCAAACAAAACTGTGAGAAAAAACGGGAAATCCCTTGCGCTTGTATGCAAGTGTGCTAGTTTGAGTTCATCGAAAGGAGGGGCGGCGTGTCGGATTCGCTGATGGAGCAGGTGCACCGCTTTCTGCGGCAGAGCATTGCGCAGGGCGAGCTGGGGCAGGGCGAGTACCTGTCGACCAACGAGCTGGCCAAGGAACTCGGGATCAGCCGCACGCCGGTGCGCGATGCGGTGAACCAGCTGGCGAGCGAGGGCCTGCTGGAGCTCCGCGGCAAGGCCGGGGCGGTGGTCCACCGGCTGACCCTGTCGGAGTACGAGGATTACCTGGGCCTGCGCCAGGCGCTGGAGCCGTTCGCGGCGGAGGAAGCCACCCGGCGCATCAGCTACGACACGCTTCAGCGTCTCCGCACCGCCTGCCGGGAGATGGCGCGCCTCAGCCGCCAGGCCCTCGACGAGGGCTTTGCCGACGAAGCGACCTGCCGCGCCCTCCAGCAGGCGGACGAGACCTTTCACCGCAGCATTCACGAAAGCAGCTGGAACCAGAAGCTCTGCCAGGTGATCGAGGACACGCGGCTCCTGACCTTCAAGCTGGCCTATCCGTCCAACCCGACCGCGTCCGGGCTGGGCCGGACGCTGTACGAGCACTGGCGCGTCTACCGGGCGCTGGCGGCGGGCGATGCGCCGCGGGCGCGGCTGTGGATGGAGCGGCACATCAAGCGGCACGCCGTCGACGCGCAGCGCATGTACCGCCAGCACCTGGAGGCGGTGGACCTGCGGGCCGCGCCGACGCGGGCGCGCCTGCCGGTGACGCGCTTTTTCGAGCACACGAACCGGAAGGAGGAAGCGTGATGCGGATCGGCTTTATCGGTCTCGGGATCATGGGCAAGCCCATGGCGAAGAACCTGCTGGCGGCGGGGCATGCGCTGGTGGTGCACAACCGCTCGCAGGATGCGGTGGACGAGCTGGTCGCGGCCGGCGCAACGGCGGCCGGAAGCCCGGCGGAGGTGGCCGCGCAAACGGAGCTGGTCCTCACCATGCTGCCGGACTCGCCGGACGTGGAGGCGGTTGCTCTGGGCGCGGACGGCATTGCCGCGGGTGCGAAGCCCGGCGCCACCTACGTCGACATGAGCTCCATCGCCCCCCTGGTGGCGCAGGACGTGGGCGCACGCCTGGCCGCGCAGGAGGTGACCATGATCGACGCGCCGGTGAGCGGCGGCGAGGAGAAGGCGAAGAGCGGGCAGCTGGCCTTCATGGTGGGCGGTCCCGATGCGGCGGTGGCGGCGGTCCGGCCGGTGCTAGAGGTGATGGGCGCGTCGGTGACCCACGTCGGGGCGCTCGGGGCCGGGAACAGCACGAAGCTGGTGAACCAGTGCATCGTTGCGGTCAACATCGCGGTGGTGGCCGAAGCCCTCTCGCTCGGCAAGCGGCTGGGGGTGGACCCGGCGCGCATCACCGAGGCGATCCGGGGCGGCCTGGCCGGGAGCGCCTGCCTGAACGACAAGGCGCCGCGGATGCTGCAGGGCGAGTACGCCCCCGGCTTCAAGATGAAGCTCCACGCCAAGGACCTGGCCAACGTCTTCGCCACCAGCCGGAGCACGCACGTCCACATGCCGCTCACCGCGCAGGTGCACGAGATGATGCAGGGCCTTCTGGCGGCGGGCCGGGAGGAGCTGGACCACGGCGGGCTGGCCCTCCACTACGAGACGGTGAACCACCTCTCCCTTGCCGCGGACGGAGCGAACGATGCGACTTGACTTCCGCGAAGCCGTGCTGCAGGGGCGCCCCCAGGCCGGCGTCTGGAGCAACCTGGGCGCGGTGAACGCGTCGGTCATCGCGGCGGGCCTGGGGTACGACTGGATGCTGCTCGACACCGAGCACGGCCTCGGCGACGAGGCGACGCTCCAGGCGCAGCTCGACAATGCGGCGGCCTCGGCAACGGCGGCCATCGTGCGCATCCCGGAGCTGACCGACGGCTTCTGCAAGAAGGCGCTGGACCTCGGCGCGGCGGGGGTGATGGTCCCGCAGGTGAAGACCCGCGACGAGGCGGTCCGCGCGGCGCGGTCGATGCGCTATCCGCCGGACGGGCGCCGCGGCGTCTCGCGCGTCAACCGCGCCACCGTCTTCGGCCTCCAGACCGAGGCGTACCTCCGCGAGGCCAACCGCGCGGTGCTCTGCGTCGTGCAGATCGAAACCGCCGAGGCCGTGGAGGCGGCGGACGCGATTGCGGCCGTCGAGGGGGTGGACGTCCTCTTCGTCGGCCCGGCCGACCTGGGTTACGCGCTCGGCGTGCCTGGCGAAACCGACCACCCGCGCTTCCGCGAGGCGCTGGCGCGCGTCGCGGCGGCCTGCCGGCGGCACGGCAAGGCGGCGGGGATGCTGGTCGGCGACGAGACGCGCCTGGCCGAGGCCGTGGCGGGCGGGTTCACCTTCCTCGCCTGCGGCTCGGACGCCGGCATCCTCGCGGCGGGGATGCGGGGGAAGCTGGCGGCCCTGCGCGCGGTGATGCCGACCGCCGGCTGAGGTGCGGCCGGCGGCACAGGAGCGACAGAACTGCAAGGACGCGGATAAAACCAGAGGGTAGCACGGATTGCTTGCCAATCCGTGTTGCGAAGCAAGGGAAGGTGAGGAGAAGCGCGGCGGTGGGAAGCGGCGATCCCGGCAGACCTTGATCGCCTTCGGCGCACGGATTGCGAGCAATCCGTGCCATCCGCGGGCTGGCGCTGGCGATGGACCTCGTTTCGAACAGGGGAAAGGAATCGGCATGAACGTACCCGCACCGCGCTATGGCGAACCCGTACAGCTCCACGGCAAATCGCTCTACTTCACCAGCTGGAAGTATGTCCGGCAGGGACGGTTCAACTGGCGCAAGCAGGACCAGAGCGTCGAGACCACCGGCCCCACCGGCAACGCCCTCTTCGGCGGGGACGGGAACGTGCCGGCGCGCTTCGAGGACGTGCTCTGCGCCCACGGCATCCGCCTGCGCGCTATCCCGGCGGTGAAGGAAGAGGACAGCTTCCGGCTCGCCTCCGGCTTTCCCGAGGTGGGCGATATCGTGACCCTCATCCATCACGAGGGGAAGTACAGGCTCTGGCACCTGGTCTGGCCGCAGGCGGGCGACGTTCCGCCCCCGAAGGTGACCTTCTACCCCAACCACAACCAGTGCCTCGCCTACGCCGAGAGCGAGGACGGGGTGACCTGGCGCGCGCCGGAGCTGGACCCCTACACCTACAACGGCAAGAGCGGGAGCCCCGTTGTGCACCGCGGCGACGCGAGCGAGCCGAACCGGGGCCGGAGTTCGGGCCCGGCCTTCCACGACCCGAGCGACCCCGCACGCCCGTTCAAGATGCTCTTCCACGGCTACGCCACCGAGGAGGAGTGGAAGGCGTTCGAGGCCGAGTATCCCGGCGAGGCCGACCCGATGGGGTACAATTACTGGGGCATCTTCGGCGGGACCTCGCCGGACGGCCTCCACTGGACCATCGGGGAGAATCCGCTCATGCTCCAGCACGCCGACACCTGGAACACCTGCTATTACGACCAGGAGCGGCAGCAGTACATCGCCTACGTCCGCGCCTGGCAGGTGGACCCGCTCGACCGGGACCTCGCCTGGGACAACGAACGGCACCACTGGCTGAAGATCGGGCGGCGATCCATCGGGCGCTCGGTGAGCAGGGACTTCACCCACTTCAGCAAGCCGGAGCTGGTGGTCTCGACCGATCCGTCGATGCCGCCGAGCCATGTCTGGTACACCAACAACAAGACCACCCTGCCGGGCTGCCCCGACCAGCACGTCATGCTGCCGTGGCTCTGGGAGCTGGAGAACGACGGCGGGGACTGCCACCTCCTCTCCAGCGCCGACGGCTGGACCTGGGGCCGGGTACCGGGCGGGCCGGTGGTGCCGCGGGGGGCGTTCGGCGACCGCGACGGGATGTACCTGCAGTGCCGGGGGAACCTGGTGGAGCTGCCGGACGGGAGCTGGGCGGTGCCGTACAAGGGCTTCCCCATCCCGCACAAGTACCCGGGCCGGGACGTCACGCTGCGGCACGGGCTTCTGCCCGGCGTGGAGGAGGTGAGCGGCTTCGCGCGCTGGCGGCCGGGACGGCTGGTGGCGCTGGAGTGTCCGGAGGTGGGCTGTTTCGCGACCGTGGCGGTGATGCCGCCGGGCCGGCGCATCGAGCTGAACGCGGTCATCCCGCCGGCGGGCTACATCAGCGTGGCGGCCTGCCGCATGGACGGGAACCCGGCCGACGGCCGCGGCTCCGAGGACATCGACCCCTTCTACGGGGCCGAAACGCGCTTCCGCGTCCCCTGCGACCG
>CAZKKD010000294.1:0-5602 GCA_964553265.1 uncultured Planctomycetales bacterium
GGCTGCCGGTGCGGCGGGGCATGGGCTTCCAGCCCATGATTTCCCGGCCAAGATGGCCGTGCCACCGCTTAACTGAACCGTATTGGGGTTAGGGTGGGGGATTTTTCACAGTTCGGGAGCCCTCACCCCGGCCCTCTCCCGGAGGGAGAGGGAGAACGGAATGCCCCGGCCGCGTCAGCGGTTTCTCTTGATTCGCACCCTTCCTTTCGATACGCTAAGCCATGGCAATGCGTTTGTTAGGCCTGCGGGACGCGCCACCGGCTCGGCGACGCGGGCGGTTTGCTGCACAAAGCGGACAAGACGGGATGACCCATGACTGAAGAGGAAGACCTGCAGACCTCCGGCGCCGAGGTCCGCCTGGCCTGCAGCACCATCGCCTGGGGACGCAACGGCTTTGTCGAAGCGGTGGGGGCGATCTCCTCGCTCGGCTACGACGGGGTGGAGTGCCCCGCGCACCTGGTGCGCGAGTACGAGGACCGCCTCCACGTCTTCGAGGAGATCCTCGATGCCTCGCGCCTGAAGCTGTGCGCGATGCTGCAGCGCGGCGACTTTCTGGAACGCGAAACCGCCGACGCCACCGTCGAGCGGGTGGCCAACACGGCGCGCTTCCTGGGCGCCATCGGCGCGCCCGCCCTGGTGGTAAGCCCGTCCAACCGGCTCGAGGACGGGGCGGACCTGGACGACGACGACTGGACCACCGCGGCCGCCATCCTGGAAGAGATGGGCCAGCGCTGCGACGAGTTCGGCGTCAAGCTGGCCTACCGCCCCCGCGCGGGCCACATCGCCGGCGACGACAAGGGCATCAAGCGGATTCTCGGCATGGTCGACCCGGCGCTGGTGCACCTCTGCGGCGACACCGCGGAGCTGGCGCTGGAGGACATCGGCATCGAGCGCTTCTTCAAGACCTACGGGGAACGCGTGGTGCACGTCCGGCTGCGCGACGCCTCCGGCGCCAAGCGCCGGGCGGCGGTCACCTCCGACGTTTCGGGCAGCGCCCCCCAGTTCGGGCGGGGGACGGTGGATTTTGCCAAGGTGGGCCGCGCCATTGCACGGTCGGGCTACAGCGGCTGGGTCTCGGTCGAGATCGCGGGCGAGGGGCACACCCCCCGCAGCGCGGCCGAGGGCGCGTTCCGCTACATGATGCGCAAGAGCGGCCTGTTCCTGTAAGTTCCCGTTCGCGTGCCGCGCACCGTCGGGGTTGCAGGGAGGGGACCGGACGCCGGCCGCACCCCGCCGGCGCACGGGCACGACAACGGGGCGGCGTGCGTCGGGCGCGCCGCGGGAGAGCGTGAGGGGAAACCATGCCGGCACTGCATTGTGACGTTCGCGAGGTCCAGTCTCCGGAGCATCGGCGGGCGCATCACCTGCGCTTCCGCGGCATCATTTCGAACACGACGCTGGGCGCGTTCCGGCAGAGCCTGCGGGCCCCGGCCGAGAGCGGGCTGGACCTCATCATCGATCTCAGCGAGGTGGGCTACATCAACTCCAGCGGCATCGGCGAGATCCTGCGCCTCGGCGACGGGCTGCAGGTGCGCGGCGGGCGGCTGGTGGTGGTCTGCCGGGACGCGGGCGTGCTGCGGCTTCTGGATCTCCTCGGCCTGACGACGGTCTTCCACGTGACGCCGGACCTCAACCGGGCCCTGGCGGCGGTCGATTCGGACGCGCCGCCGATGCCGCCCGAGGAAGCGGTGGAGGCCCGCGAGCAGCCCAAGCGTCCCCGCCCCGGGGCCGTGCCCCGCCTGCCGGAGGCGCGCATCGTGCTGGGCTTCGGGGAGGACACGCGCTTCACGAAATTCCTGCGCACCTGCTTCTCCGGGCCCGAGCGCCCGGCCATGGTGGCGCGCGACCGCAATGCCTTTGCCCGTCTGCTGGGGGAGGGGCGCATCGACCTGGTCATCCTCGACAGCGAACTGCCGGACTTCGCCGAGATCTGCGCGCTCCTGAAGACGGACGCGACCAACGGGCTCGTCTCCATCGTCACCATCTACTCCGAAAACGTCGACGGGCACGAGGTGCACACCTTCCGGGTGATGGAAGACGACTTCGTGGTCGAGCCGTTCGAGATGCGCGAGATCGTCGCGCTCATCGAGGCGGAGTACACGCGCCAGCAGGAGGCCGGCGCCGTCTTCCGGCAGGAGGCGAAGCTTGCCATCCCGTCCGACGCGCGGGACATCGTGGAAGCGACCGAGACCATCGAGAACATGCTCGCCGGGGTCGCGATGTCCGACGCGGACCGGAATGCGTTCCTCTACGCGGTGCGCGAGGCCATCGACAACGCCCGCCGGCACGGCAACAAGGGGGATCCGCGCCGGCGCATCGACGCGCACTACACGCTCGACCGCGAGGCGGTGAGCATCCTCGTCGAGGACCAGGGCGAGGGCTTTGACTACCGCAGCTACGTCGACAACGCCAACCAGACCACCCCCGTCGAGCAGGCCCGCAAGCGCCACCAGGCCGGCGCGCACGGGGGGCTGGGCATCAACCTGATGCTGCGCTGCTGCGACGGGGTGGAGTACGAGGGCGACGGCAACCGCGTGCGCCTGACCAAGCGGATCTGAGCGTCCACCGCGGGCAAACGGGAGCACCCAGCCCACGCGCACGCGTCCCGCCCCGGCAAAACAGTTTCTCGCCAAGGCGCAAAACAGCCTGTAGGCTGCGGGCGGCATGGGTTGCAATCCGTGCGCCGAAGGCGATCCAGGTCTGCCGGGTCCGTCGCTCCGGTCCGGTGCGTCCCTTCTCACCTTCCCTTGCTTCGCAACACGGATTGCGAGCAATCCGTGCTACCCTCTGCTTGTTAGCTCCGTTCCCCTGCGTTCTGCTACAGGCCGCGCCGGAATGCGGTGGGCGACTGGCCGGTTCGCGCCCGGAACTGCCGCGAGAACGCGAACGCGTCCGGATAGCCCAGCCGCGCGGCCACCTCCTTCACCGAGAGCTCGCGCCGCGCCAGCAGCGTCCGCGCCCGGTCCAGCCGCCGGCGCAGGCGGTACTCGCCGGGGCTCATCCCCGTGCGCTCGGCGAACCGCTTGCGCAGCCGCTCGTAGCCGATGGGGAGGTCGGCCGCCAGCTCCGGCAGGGGGGTGCGGTCGTCCGGGGCCTCGCCGAGGAGGGCCGAGAAGCGGTCGACGATGGCGTCGATGTCCTCGCGGCCGCGCCCCTCGCGGTCGAGGGCGACGATCTCGTTGAGGAGCGCGTGCATGCGCACCAGCATGCGCGGGAGATCCCGGTCCGGTACGCTGCCGAGGTCGCGGCGGATCCGGGCGAACCGCTGCACCAGCACCGGGTCGTGCCCCGGGTGCAGGACGGGGCGGTCGGGGTCGACACAGCCGAGCGCGGTGAGCGTTTCGAAGAAGCGCCGCCCGAAGACGAGGTAGCACTCGCGCCACTCCGTCTCCCCGTCCACCGTCGAGGTGTGCGTGCGCCCCGGCATCCGGTGGACAAAGTCGCCCGGACCCACCCGGGTCACCGTGCCGTCGTGGTCGACGTAGGTTCCCGTCCCCGCCAGCACCAGCAGCCCGCCGTAATGGCGGAAGCAGATGCCGGCGCCGCGGTGGCCCGGCGCCTTGCGGAGAAACCCGCACCCGAGCACCGCATCCTCCGGAGGGCCGGAGAGCGACCGGTGCGCCGCGTCGCGGGTGAGGGTGGGGTCGATGGGGACAATCCAGGGCATGGCGGACTCCATCCGAAAAACCAGATTATACATGGAAGAGACCAGACCTGCCATTCCCCTCCCGGAAAATCGGTGTATTCTTTCTATCCAGAACCATTGGGGTTCACCAGAAATGCCATTTCCGGATTCGCAGAAGGAGCCCTTCCATGACGCCCCGCGAAAACCTGCTCTCCCTGTTGCGCCGCCAGGGCTGCCAATCGGTGCCGCCGACGTTCAGTCTCTGCCCCGCGCTTCAGGAGACCTACCGGCAGGCCACCGGCGGGGAAACCGCGCCCGCGGACTACTTCGGCTTTGCCGAGCGCGGCGCGCCGGGTCCCCGCCTGCCCGAGCGGGAAGAGCCCGACTGGGGCCGCTACTACGACCCGCCGCTCCGGAACGTGGCCTGGATCTCCCCCTACGGCGTGGCGCACGAGCGCGGCAGCGAGGCCGCGATGCACATGCACCACAAGCGCCACCCGATGGCCGGCTTCGACAGCCTGGAGCAGATGCAGGCCTACCCCTGGCCGGACGTGGAGGCCTCGGCAACCGACCACATGGCCCCCGCGGTCGAGGCGATCCGCCGGGAGGGGCATGCGGCGATGGGCCACCTGGCCTGCACCGTCTGGGAGACGGCGTGGGGCATCCGGAGCATGGAAGGGCTCATGATGGACATGCTGGAGGAGAACGAACTGGCGGTCTATCTCCTCGACACCATCACCCGGCACGCCCGCTGGAAGGCCGAGGCCTTCGCCCGCGCGGGGGTGGACATCCTGCACCTCGGCGACGACCTCGGCTCGCAGTCGACGCTCCTCATGTCGCCGGAGCTCTACCGCGAGTGGATCAAGCCCCGCCACACCGAGATCATCGATGCGGTGCGCGCCATCAAGCCCGACATCGTCGTCACCTACCACAGTTGCGGTTTCGTGACGCCCATCATCGGCGACCTTGTCGAGTCGGGCATCGACGTGCTCAACCCCATCCAGCCCGAGTGCATGGACTTCGCGTCCATCCACGCCGCCCACGGGGATCGCATCGGGTTCTGGGGGACGGTCGGGACGCAGACCACCATGCCCCACGGCACACCCGACGAGGTGCGCCGCGTGGTGCACGCCAACCTGGAGATTGCGGGTCCGCAGGGCGGGCTCTGGGTCGCGCCGACCCACGTCCTGGAGCCCGAGGTGCCGTGGGAGAACGTGCTCGCCTACGTCGAGGCCTGCCGGGAGCATGCCACCGCGGGCGCGTGAGGGGGACGGCGGATGCGTCTCAGTGCGACTCGTCGTGTGGCTGGACGGTCTGGCGCAGCGCCAGCGCGGCCAGGGCCTCGTTCAGTTCGGCGAAGTCGTCCTGCGGCCGGTAGCCCAAGAGCTCGCGCGCGGTCTCGATGTCCATCCGGTTGAAGCGGTTGTTGGACAGCCCGTGCACGATGGCGAAGCGCAGGCGCCGGTCGTCGACGCAGCGGCGGATCAGCTGGTCCAGGTCCCGGTGCGAGACGAAGCTGTTCATGAAGCGGATGTTGTCGGGATCGCGGGCCGCGTCGCGGGGCTGGAAGGCGCCGATGCGGATGCAGATGCAGGAGAGGCCGTGCTGGGTGGCGGCATAGCGCGCCATGGCCTCGCCGAAGCACTTGGAGACGCCGTACTCGTCGCCGGGGCAGACCGGCTCGTCCGCGTGGACCTGCCGGCCGGCAGGGGCGCCGGAGACGGCGTGGATGCTGCTGGCGAAGACCACGCGGCGGACGCGCGCGCGGATGGCGGCCCGGAAGACGGAGCGCGTGCCGACGATGTTGTTGTGGAGAAGCGACGGCCAGTCGGCGTCCGGGGCCGGATCGGCGGCGAGGTGGACCACCGCGTCGGCGCCGGCGAAGAGGTCGGCGACCCAATCGACGTCCGCGATGTCGCCGCGGTGGAGTTCGCCCTGCGCCGCCAGCGGGGCCGGGTCGGCGTCGGGGTGGTCGAG
>CAZKKD010000295.1:0-5545 GCA_964553265.1 uncultured Planctomycetales bacterium
GGGCGAGCGCCGTCAGGAGGCGGTCCACCTCCGCCAGGATTTCGTCGATGGCGGCCGGGGCCACCGGTCCGTCTTCCGGTGCGGCGGCGGCGAGCCGGTTGCCGAGGAAGCCGGTCAGGCAGTCGACGAGGATGCCGTCGTGCTCGGCCGGGAGGTCGCGGACCGCTTCGACCAGGCGGTCGGGGGCTTCGATGGTGGTCCAGGCGGCGGGGCGTCGCCGGCGGTGGCGGTCCACGCGGTCGCGCAGCTCGTCGTCGAGAACCTGGAGCGTGGCGAAGTAGCCGACGCGGCGGCGCGGGGCGAGGCGGGCCTCCGCCCAGGTGCTCTTGCCGCTGCGGCTGGCGCCGGCGGCCATGACGATGCGGGCCATGGGGTCTCCTGCGATCCGCGCCCGGTCAGCGCTTGCCGGTGATCTTGCCGCGCAGCCACTCGAAGAGCGAGCTGTCCTCGTCGTCGAGGCTGAAGTCGCCGGTCTCGTCGGCGCGCGGTGCGGCGGTGGCGCCGTTGCCGGCGGCCGTCTGCGGTTCGGGTTCCGGCGCGGGGTCCCCGGCCCGGCACTCGCGGGCGAAGGCGGCGGCCTTGAAGCTCCAGAGGTCGAGCGGGGCGTCGGCGAGGCTCTTTTCGAAGAGGTAGGCGGCCTTCTCGCGCAGCGCGGTGCGGTCGGGGCCGGCGGCGGTCTCCTCGGCCTGGTCGCGGAGGACGAGGCCGGTGTTGTAGAGCGCGAAGCGGCCGTGGTCGCCCGTGCGGAACGCGCGGTTGAAGAAGCGCAGCGCCGCCTTGCGGGCGGTGTCGACCGAGGCGATGTATTTCCGTTCGAGTTCGGCGTCGCGGCGTCGGTTCTTCTGGGCGTCGGCCAGGAGCGCGCGGTACTTTTCGGCGCGGTCGGCGTAGAGGACGCCGGCCACGAAGTGGTCTTCCTGCCGGTTGGCCACCTCCCGGTTGAACGCCAGCCGCCCCTCCGGCGTGCCGGCCACGCAGCGGCGGAGCGTGGTCCGCAGAAGAGGCGGGACAAAAAGGTCGCGCGTGAAGGCGGGCAGAAAGTGCTCGCGCAACGCGCGGCGTTCCGGCTTGCCGAGCGCGCGGGTGGTGTCCTCGTCGCCGAGGCAGAAGCGGAGGAACCGGGTGTAGAGGTCGTCGAAGCCGGTTTCGAGCGCCTCGTGCTTGTGGGCGTAGGCGTTGAACTCGTCGCGGTAGACCGCCATGAGGCGGGGGTGCATCTTGCGGCGGAGCTTGAGGATCTCGCGCGCGAGCCCGGCGACCGGGTCTTCCAGGCAGCGGAGCGGAAAGAAGATGACGTTCTCGCGGTACTTCGTCACCGCCAGGTTGACCGCGGCGAGCACGTAGCCGGCGACCGGGATCACCACCACCCGCGGCATCGGGAAGGCCTGCTTCGGGTGGTCGCCGTCCTGCGGGACGATGGTGTCGTCCGCCGCGAGGATGAGGAAGACCGTCTCCATCAGGTTGGCCCAGTCGGTGAGCGGCAGGTCCTCCAGGTCGGCGGCGTCGGGCAGGGGTTCGGCGCCGAGGCGGGTCATGCCGATGACGGGTTCCTGCAGCGCGGCGAGGAAGGCCTCCATGAATTCCGAGAGCTGCGCCTGCCCCTTCTCGAAGGTCTCGCTGCGGTGCCGCTGGTGGGCCTGGATGCGGACGCGCATCTTCTCGAGCGCGCCGTAGACGCGGTCCAGGTCGGCGCCCTCGCGGACGCCCAGGTCCCGGAGGTCGCGGCGGGTGTTCTCCTGCTTGTGGAGGATGTGGCGGACATGGATGAAGCTGCGCTTCTCCACGTCGCGGGCGCTGCGGGCGTCCACCGCTTCGCGTTCGCTTTCGAGGATGGACTCGAGGGTGGTGACGGTGCTCTCGCTCAGGTTGCCGAGCTGCTTCTCTTTCGCCTCTTTCAGCTCTTCCTGCAGCCGGTCGAGGTCGGCCTGCCCGCGGTAGGCGAACGCCCCGAGGCGCCAGGCGGCCTTGCGGTAGACGTCGTTGAGAAACTGGAAAAGGTTGATGGCCGGCGCGTCGTCGCGGTCGCGGTAGGCGGTGGCGAGGATGCGGGCGGCTTCGTGGCTGCGGGCGTCGGCTTCGCCGATGCTGACCGCGGCGCGGAGCGCATCGTCGGCCCGCAGCGTCTGGGACTCGTTGGCGATGGCGTCGTCGGCCAGCTCGCGCGCCACGCGGAGGATGCTCTGCTGGGCGATGCGGTTGGCGCTTTCGATCTCGTCGAACAGATTCATGCCGCGGTTCCACCTGGGATCGGGTTCGGCCGGTTTCCGGTTTCGGTTGTTTCCACCTGCACTATACCGCATCCCGGCGCGGACGCAACCGGACGGCGGCGCGGCGGCGTCGGGTTCAGGAATCGCCGGAATCGGTCCCGGCGTCGGATTGGGGCTTCGGGAGTTCGGTCGCGTCCTCGGCGGCGGACTCCGCGCGGCGGAGGCGGTCGCTGTCGCGGCGCTGCTCCTGCAGCGGGCGGGCGCCTTCGCCCTCCTTGCGCATCAGGCGCGAGGTGCGGCGCATGCGCAGGCCGGCGTGCTGCTGGTGGCTGCGGGCCTCGATCTTTTCGCGCGCACCGAGGAAGCTTTCCTGCACCGCGACGAAGCGGTCGCCGAGGTAGAGCCGCTGGGCTTCGGGGTCGTTGATGAGCTCGTCGGCGGTGCCGTGGATCAGCACCTTGCCGTCGTGGATGATGTAGGCCCGGTCGGTGATGGTGAGGGTTTCCCAGACGTTGTGGTCCGTGAGGAGAATGCTCATCCCGTTGGCGCGGAGGGCCGCGATGATCTTCTGGATCTCGGCGCAGGCCTTGGGGTCGACGCCGCTGAACGGCTCGTCCAGGAGGAGCACCATCGGGTCGATCACCAGCGCCCGGGTGATCTCCAGCCGCCGGCGTTCGCCCCCGGAGAGGGTGTCGGCCATGTTCTGCGAGAGGCGCGTGAGCGAGAGGTTGCTGAGGAGCTCGGCCAGGCGTTCCTCGCGCTCGCGGCGACCGAGGGGGAGCGTCTCCAGGATGGCGCGGATGTTGTCCTCCACCGTCATGCGGCGGAAGACGCTGGGCTCCTGGGCCAGGTAGCCCATGCCCTTGCGCGCGCGGAGATACATCGGCAGTTTCGAGATGTCCTCGCCCCCGAGGGTGACCACGCCGGCCTCGCCGGGGATCATCCCCATCACCATGCGGAAGGTGGTGGTCTTGCCGGCGCCGTTGGGGCCGAGAAGGCCGACGATCTCGCCGCGGTCGATGTGGAAGTCCACCCCGTCCACGACGCGGCGGCCGCCGTAGCTCTTCACCAGTCCCTGTACGTCCAGAAGCGGCATGGCGCGTGGTCTCCTTCGCGTGGCGGTGTCGGGCGGACCGGGGTCGGCCGCATCAGTGCAGTATAGCGGCCCGGTGCGGCGGCCACCAGATGAAATACGCCGGGCCGATCAGGTTCGCCTCCGGCGCCGGCCCCCATTGGCGGCTGTCGTTGCTCGTCGGCTGGTTGTCTCCGAAGGCGAGGTAGCCCGTCTCCGGGACGATGAAGCACCGCTCCCGCGCCATCCGCATGGCCTGGTGGCGCAGGCGCCCGAGCGTGGCCGGGCTGCGGTCGCCGAGGAAGTTGTTGAAGTAGGCAAGCCGGTTGTCGAGACGCTTTCCGTCCAGCTCCGCTTCCGGCGGGAGCTCTTCGTACGGGGCGTAAAAATAGAAGAGATCCCGGTCGAGCGTAAGGTCGTCCACCGTCGCCGCACCTTCCACGAGGCTGAGCTGCACCTCGGTCCGCCGGGTCGCGATGCCGGCTTCGGGCAGGCTGCCGTCGAGTTCGGTGCGGAGGATCTCCTCGCCGTCGACCCGCAGGACGACCCGCCCGTCCGCCCGGAAGAGCGCCAGTGCGCGTGCCGTACCCGCCGGCCAGGGGAGGGCCGCCTCGGCGACGGGCCGGCCGTCCCGCTCCAGGACCGCGCGCCCCGTCGGGCCGAACCCCAGCCGCGCCCGGAAGGCGTCCCGGCTGGTCGCCAGTTGCAGGTGGAGTTCGCCCGCGTCCGACCGCGGCGTGGCCCGGCACGCGAGGCGGAGGTCCCGGACGAGGTGGTAGTCGTCCCCGCGCTGGGGTCTCTGGTCGCGGTGGACGAGTCCGGTCTGCGCAAACGTGTCGCTGTCGATGTTGACCTCGCTCATGAAGTCGCCGCAGCGCGGGCAGTAAGCGGTCAACTGCTGGCTGGCCACCGTCTTGCGCAGCCGCCCCCCGCACGAGGGCGAGAGGCAGACAAACTCCACCACCTGCCGCTTGACGTGCCGGTCGGTGACGCCGGGCCAGGTCTCCAGGTCCATGCGGGCGCGGTAGCGGAGGTGGATGGCGGTCCGCGTCTCGCCCCGGAGCGCTCCGTCGCCGAGCGTCCAGGCGCCCTCGGGGGTGTCGATCACCTCCCAGTGGTAGCGGATCGCATCCCAGAGTGCGTCGTGATCGGAGTGGTCGAACGCCTGGCGGTGGACCGGGATCCAGAGGCTGTCCTGCAGCGCCAGCGGCTTGGGCGCGCGCTTCGGCACCGGCTGGTCCCGTCCCGCAACGTACAGGTCGCCGTCGCGGACATAGACGGTCTCTCCCGGAAACCCGACGCAGCGCTTGATGTAATTCTGACCGTAATGGTCGTGATTCGGGTCGTCCACCGGGAAGCGGAAGACCACCACCTCGTAGCGTTCCGGCCTGTTTTCCTTTCGGAATCGGTAGGCTTGCTTAAAGCAAAACACCCGGTCTCCGGACTGCTCGTCCCCGTGCAGGACCGGTTCCATCGATCCGGAGGGGATGGAGTAGACGTCGAAGACGGTCCACTTGATCAGGACGGCCATGGCCACCGCGAGGCCGATGCTGACTCCCCAGTCGAGCGCCAGCCGGTAGATCGGCGGCGGGGCGGGGGGGCCGGGCTCGGACGGTGGTGCATTGCGTTGCTTGCGCGCCACGGGGCTTGTCTCCGGGTTCGGGGCTGCGGGCACGGTTCGATCCGGTGGTGTCGGGGGGGCGGCGGCTTCCCGCGCGGCCCGGACCCTCGCCGCGGGCGTCCCGATTCGGCCCCGGCGGCCTCTCTGTCATAGTCGCAAGTAGGCGCTCTGTCAACGGGGTTGTGGTTTGTGTTTGACATTGCCGAGTGCGGTGCGTTCAATTCAGAATTCGGGCACCTTCCCTGTCCGCCGCTCTCGCTGCGCGGGTCGGCCGGACCGTTGGGGACAACCAGAGGGGGAGATCGACCGAAAGAATATGGATTTCGCCAGCCCCGACGCCGCTGCGGCGGCGTCTCATCCAGTGACGGACGCATCGCCGGACCCGGCCGCAGAGCGCGACGCGGAGGCGTTGCTCGCCGCCTATGTCAAGGGCGACGAAGCCGCTTTCGAAACGCTTTTCGACCAGGTCGGCCACAGGATTTTTGCGTTTGTCCTGCGCATGATGGCGGATTCGCACCGGGCGGAGGATGTCTATCAAACGGTACTGATCAAGGTGGCGACCAAAGCGGACCTGTACCGGAAAAAGGCGAGCGTGGTGGCCTGGCTCTTCCAGATTGCCCGCAACGCCTGCCTCGATGCGCTGCG
>CAZKKD010000296.1:0-5531 GCA_964553265.1 uncultured Planctomycetales bacterium
ACGGTGAAGCTCTACAAGGCCGACAAGCAGGCCGACGGCACCTACCGCGAGGAAGACCTGGTCGCGGAAGGCGTCGTGGACACCACGGCGGGCGGTGCGAGCACCGTGGTCCTCGGCGAACGCAACAATTCGGGCCTGAGCGGCACGATGGACGTCAACGACGACGGCTTCGCCGGTCTCGATGAAGAGGTGGTGCTGGTGGGCCACAGCATCGACCGTCAGAGCGCCGCCCGCGATGCCCAGCTGCAGTTCGCGATGGGCGACGGCGACGGCCTGGTCTTCGAGGTGGATTCCACGACCGCGACCGGCACCGCCGACCTGGCGGGCTTCGCCGGCAACCAGGTGAGCATCGCGTTCGTCGACCCCGGCGCCGCCGACCAGGACCTGGCCGTGACGGTCGACGGGTACAACATCACCGTCAGCCTCGGGACCGACGAGAACGGCGACCTGGACGACACCAAGAACACCGATACGCTCATCGAAGCGCTGGTCAACGGTGATGCGCAAGCGAGCAAACTGGTCAACGCGACCGCGCTCGGTGGAGCGGCGACTGACCAGGGGGCAACCGCACGGAGCCGGGTGTACCTCTCCGGCGGCCTGGACGCCAACGAGGCCATCGAGATCGACAGCCAGGCGGAGGTCTACGACCACGTCGCCATCAACGGCCTCGAACTCGGCGAGAACACCGACGCCGACGGCAAGCTCTACGTCCGCGTCGACGACCAGAACGGCACCACCGCCGGCGTCCAGTCGATCAAGGTCTACAAGGACCTGACGATGTCGGCCGACAGCCTGGTCGCGGAGTGGGACAGCGGCGCGGCCACCGGGCTCGACGCGGCGGACGACGTCGTCTACCTCGACGAGGCGAACGACAGCGGCCTGCGCATCGCCCTGCAGGTCGACGGCGCCAGCATCACCGGCGGCGACAGCACCTGGACGATGCAGCAGGGCATGCGCCTGTATGCGGACAACTACGGCGCCAGCGACTACGTCCGCGTCCAGCAGCTCCAGGGCCAGGTGTTCGACTACTACGATGTCGAGCACGCCGACGCCAACACCTTCGGCTACGTCAATCTCGACTCGACCAACGGGTCGGTGACCGCCGAGAGCCGGGGCACCGGCGGCGTGGTGAGCGTCAACGGCCAGGAGCTCTTCACCGACGGGCTCAGCGCCGAGGCGGCCACCGCCGACTTCAACGGGCACATCGTCTTCCGGGAGGGCGAGCTCGCCCAGACGACGATCGCCCAGGTCGGCTACGACCGTTCGGCCTCGAGCACGGCCATCGGCCAGATGATGCTCGTGAACAACCTCGCCGTCAACGCGGGCACCAACAACCGCGAAGACATCACCAACTTCACCAACGGGATGCAGTTCCAGCTCGGTGAAGGCGACGGCGACCAGGAGCGGACCGTCTACTCCATCCAGTCGATGGCGGTGGCGAACCTGGGCAAGGTGAAGTTCACCGACGACTTCAACGGCGACGGCCAGCAGACCGAGAAGACGCTGACGCTGTCGGACCTGCTCGGCGGCGGCTTCGGAAGCCTCGCGGTCGACCCGGTGAAGGCGCTCACCGTCATCGATGCGGCGATCAACGATGTCTCCGGCCTGCGGGCCCGGATCGGTTCGTTCCAGGCGAACATGCTGCAGACCAACGCCAACAGCCTGGGCGTGGCGATCGAGAACATCACCGCGACGGAGAGCGACATCCGCGACGCCAACATGGCGGCCGAGACCACCGACTTCACCAAGAACCAGATCCTGGTGCAGGCGGGCACGGCCATGCTGGCGCAGGCGAACGCCACCAGCCAGAACGTGCTGCAGCTGCTGGGCTAGTCGCCACCACGGCGAACGCCGCAAGACGCAACATCCGGGAGGGCGGGGCTTCGGCTCCGCCCTCCCGCTTTTGTTTCGTTCGGGAGGTCCGGTGCGGTGCGCCGGCGGATTCGGTGGGGGCGGATACGCTCAGTACAGCGCCCCGCAAGTCGGTGACCATTCCCTCTCCCTTTGGGAGAGGGTTAGGGTCAATACGGTTAAGCCTACCGGTGCGCCGTGGCATGGGCTTCCAGCCCATGATCTCACGGCCAAGATGGCCGTGCCACCGCTTAGCTGAACCGTATTGGGGTTAGGGTGAGGGCGGCAAGCCTTGAGCGGATCAATCCCCTCACCCCGGCCCTCTCCCAAAGGGAGAGGGAGATATTCGCCCGGCGAATTTGTTCATCTACTTGCGGGGCGGACACGCTCAGGAAGCGGGGTCGTCCTCCGCGAAGAAGGCTTCGACCGCGTCGAGGAAGTCCTGCCGGTCGCCGAAGGTCTCGGTGTCGGTGGGCAGGCTGTCGAGGAAGACGCGGCCGTAGCGCTTGGCCACGACGCGCCGGTCGGCAATGATGACCAGTCCCCGGTCGGCCTTGCTGCGGATGAGGCGGCCGAAGCCCTGCTTGAAGCGGATGACCGCGTTCGGCACCGAGTAGTGCATGAAGGCCCCCTTCCCGGACGCCTCGACCTGCTCGCAGCGGGCCTCGACGATGGGGTCGGTGAAGACCTGGAACGGCAGGCGCGCGATGGTGAGGCAGCTCAGGGCCTCGCCCACCACGTCCACCCCTTCCCAGAAGCTGTGCGTCCCCAAGAGCACGCTGTGGACGTCGCGGACGAAACGGGCGGTGATGCCTTCCCGCGAGCCGCTCTGCCCCTGGGCGAGGACCGTGATGCCGTCGCCCAGCATGTGGCGTTCGAGATGCTGGTAGCAGTCGTTCAGCATCCGGCGGCTGGTGAAGAGAGCCATGCCGCGGCCTTCGGTCCGGCGGTAGACCTGGGCCAGCAGGTCGGCAAGCGCTTCGACGTAGGCCTCGGCCCCGCCGCCGCCGCCCACCTCGGGGAGGAACGCGGGGACGAGCACGAGCGCCTGGGCGTCGTAGTCGAAGGGGCTGGCGGCCTGGAGCGTGGCGAGGCGGTCTTTGCCGATCCGGTCGATGCCGAGTCGGCCGGCGAGGAAGTCGAACCGGTCGCGGACCGTCAGCGTTGCGGAGCTGAAGACGCAGGTGCGCTTGCGGGCGTAGACCTGGTCGTGGAGGATCTCGGCGATGGAGAGCGGCGCCGCGAACGCGGACGCGCCGCCCCGGTTGCCGGGCTGGGCCTCGAGCCAGTAGACATAGTTGGCCTCGCTGCCGGCGAGGACGAACTCCACGTCGGCGATGATCTCGCGCAGCCACTGCACGACGGCTTCCAGCTCGCGCTGAAAATCGCGCAGGTAGGGCAGGCTGCCGGACGGCATTTCGCGCAACGTCTCCACCAGCGCCTCGGCGGCGCGCATCACCTGCGCCAGGGCGGCGACCAGGTTCTCCTTCCATTCGTCGATGCGCGACCAGACCGACGGGCGCTTCTTTTCCGCGGCGAAGCGGGCCCGCACGTCCGCCCCCCGCTTCGGCAGGCCGCCCGCGATGGCGTCGAGGAAGGGGTCGACCGCCTTGTGGGCGATCTCGGTCTGGTTGACGAGGGCCTCGGCGTGCCTGGCCGCGAGCTCGGCGAGTTCGGGGGGCGCCTGGCAGTCGTCCCCGCCGAGGCGGGAGAGGATGCTGCTGGCGAGGCCGGTGCCCCGCCCCTTGTGCCGCCGCGTGGCCCGGTGGATGCGGGCGAGGACCTGGCGCAGGCGCGCCTGGGTGATCTCGACGGTGAGGAAGTCGGTGGCGGCGTTTTCCAGGTTGTGCGCTTCGTCGAAGGCGATGTGCCCGTACTCCGGCAGGACGGCGCTCTCCATGTTGAGTTCGGCGAAGACGACCGCGTGGTTGGCCACCACCACGTCCGCGGCCATGGACAGCGCCCGCGCCCGCCGGAGGAAGCAGCGCTGCCAGCATTTGCAGCCCCGCCCCATGCATTCGTCGCCGAGGCTGCGCAGCTTCGCCCAGAGCGCGCCGAAGTTGGGCCGGCCGGTGAGGACGCACTCGGCGATGTCCCCCGTCTCGGTGCGGAGCGCCCACGCCAGCAGCACCACCATCTGCATCCGTTCGTCGCGGTCGAGCTCGCGGTCGGCCGCGTCGAGGACGTAAAAGAGCTTGCGCAGGCACAGGTAGTTGCCGCGCCCCTTGATGATGGCGGCCTTGAAGTCCAGGTCCAGCGCCTCGCGTACGAAGGGGATGTCTTTTTCCCAGAGCTGCGCCTGCAGGTTCTTCGTGTTGGTCGAGAGGATGACGGCGAACTGCTCCTGCGCCGCGAAGAGGGCCATCGGGACGAGATAGGCGAGACTCTTGCCGATCCCGGTCGGCGCTTCGACCATGAGGTGGCGGTCGTCGTTGAGGCACTCGGCGACCTGGACCGCCATCTCGATCTGCCCCTCGCGCGGCTCGAAGTCGGGGTGGACGCGGCTGAGCGCGCCGTCCTCGCGGAAGATGGCCTCCACCGCCCGGACATCGATGCGGCCGTGCTCGCGGTCCACCTCGCGCGGTTCGGGCTTGGCCTCCAGGAGCTCCTTGTGGCTGGCGAAGAGCTGCAGCAGCGCCCGCGGCGCGCGGCCGAACGCGCGGGCGAAGGCTTCGCGTTCGAGCTGGAGAAAGAGCGCCCGGTAGGGGTGCCCCCTGGCGGGGGCGAGGAGGCGGTTGATCTCGCGCACCAGCTCCGCCGGAAAGGTGGCGAGCTCCTCGGCCAGGCGCTGCCAGAGCGCGAGCGTCGCCTCCGCGTCGCCGAGGGCACGGTGCGCCGGCGGCGCGGGGAGGGCGAGCGCCTCGACGAGAAAATCAAGCGCATGACTCTCCAGGAGCGGAAAGCAGATCCGCGACAGCCCCAGCGTGTCCAGGAGCCGCAGCTTGAAGAGCCCGGCGCTCTTTTCGGTCAGAAACGCGCGGTCCATCCGCTCGGCGTGTGCGATGTAGAGCGCGTCCTTCCGGTCGAGGAAGGCGAGGAACTCGGGCAGGATCTCGGCGAACGGGCGGGCGTCCTTGACGTCGGCGGGACGGATGCCGGTGAGCTTCTGCAGCGCCGGCGAGAGCGGAACGCCGGGGTTGCAGAGCTCGCTGAAGCGGTCCACGATGCGGCCGTCTTCGAGGACGGCGGCGCCGAGTTCGAGAATTTCGTCGCGAGCCGGATCGAGCCCCGTGGTTTCCAGGTCGATGGCGACAACGGTTGGGTGCATGCAGTGGCCTTTGCAGGGGAGCGGGGGGTCGGGCGCCGGAGGGGCGCGGCCCGTCCGGCCGGACGCCGGGGTGTCGGGTTACTCTTCGTCTTCGGCTTCGTTTGCGCCGCCACTGGCAATCTCCTGGGTGGCCGCTTTCGCGCCGGCAAGCGACTGCATGGCGTCCAGCAGGGAGGTGGGCTCCTTCGCGGCCTGCTCGTGCTGGCGGCGGTTGACGCGGTCGGCTTCCTGGCGGCGCAGTTCCTCGCGGCGGCGGCGTTCGGCGCGGATGCGCTCGGCCAGTTCCTCCTCGTTGGTCACGAGCTTGATCATGTAGAGGACCCAGAGCGTGGCCGCGATCCCCGCGATGAAGACGGCCAGAAAGAACGAAACGGTGAATTCGAGAATCATGCCGGTTCCGCCAGGAGAGTCA
>CAZKKD010000297.1:0-5469 GCA_964553265.1 uncultured Planctomycetales bacterium
CTTTGTCGCCGCCTTCGGGGCCCAGGTCGATGATGTGGTCGGCGCATTTGATGACATCGAGGTTGTGCTCGATGATGATGACCGTGTTGCCCCGGTCGACGAGGCGGTGGAGGACCCGCAGGAGCTTCTTGATGTCGTCGAAGTGGAGGCCGGTGGTCGGCTCGTCGAGGACGTAGACGGTGTTGCCGGTCGCCCGCTTGGAGAGTTCGGACGCGAGCTTCACCCGCTGCGCTTCCCCGCCGGAGAGGGTGGTGCTCGCCTGCCCGAGCGCCATGTACCCCAGGCCCACGTCGGCGAGGGTCATCAGCCCCTGGTAGAGCTGCGGGTGGTTCTTGAAGAAACCCACCGCCTCGCCGATCTGCAGCTCCAGCACGTCGGCGATGCTCAGCCCCTTGTACTTCACCTCCAGCGTCTCGCGGTTGTAGCGCCGCCCCTTGCACTCCTCGCAGGTGACGAAGACGTCGGGCAGAAAGTGCATCTCGATCTTCATCACGCCCTGCCCCTGGCAGGCTTCACAGCGGCCACCCTTGACGTTGAAGCTGAAGCGCCCGGCCTGGTAGCCGCGCATCTTCGCCTCGCCCGTCTTGGCGAAGATCTGCCGGACCAGGTCGAAGACGCCGGTGTAGGTGGCGGGGTTGCTGCGGGGGGTCTTGCCGATGGGCGACTGGTCGATGGCGATGACCTTGTCGACGTTGCCGGTGCCGAGAATGCGGGAGAACGCGCCGGGCCGCACCTTGGCGTGGTTCAGCTCGCGCGCGAGCGCCTTGTAGAGAATCTCGGTCACCAGGGTCGACTTGCCGCTGCCGGAGACCCCGGTGACGCAGGTCAGCACCCCGAGCGGAAAGGCGACGCTCAGGTTCTTCAGGTTGTTCTCCTTCGCGCCGCGGATGCGGATGCCGCTCTTCGGGTAGGCCTTGCGGCGCTCGTCGGGGATCTCGATGGCGAGGTCGCCGGCCAGGTACCCGCCGGTAAGCGACTCTTCCGCCGCCTCGATGTCGGCCACCGTCCCCTCCGCCACCACCCGGCCGCCGTGCTCGCCCGCCCCGGGGCCGAGGTCGACGACGTGGTCGGCCTCGCGGATCACCTCCTCGTCGTGCTCGACCACGAGGACGGTGTTGCCGAGGTCGCGCATGCGCAGGAGGATGTCCAGGAGCCGCCGGTTGTCGCGCTGGTGGAGGCCGATGGTGGGTTCGTCCAGCACGTAGCAGACGCCCACCAGGCCGCTGCCGGCCTGGCTGGCCAGCCGGATCCGCTGAAACTCGCCGCCCGAGAGCGTCCCGGCCGTCCGGTCAAGGGTGAGGTAATCGAGCCCCACCCCCTCGAGGAACGTGAGGCGCTTGACAATCTCCTTCGCCACCGGTGCGGCAATGCGGCCGCGCTCGGCCGGCAGATCGAGATCGCGGAACCACTCCAGCGCATGCCCGATGGTGAGGCCGGCCACATCCATGATCGAGTGATCCTCGATCCGCACCGCCAGCGCCTCGGGCCGCAGGCGGAGTCCCTTGCAGTCCGGGCAGGGCTGCACCGACATGTAGGCGTGGATGCGCTGCTTGACGAACTCGCTGTCGGTCTTGTTGAAGCGGGCCTCCAGGTTCGGGATCACGCCCTCGAAGCCGGGGCCGTCGTCGTCGCCGAAGAGGAGCGCGTCCCGGATCTCCTTCGCCAGGTCCTTCCACGGCGTCGAGAGGGCCACCCCGTAGTCGCGCGCGAAACGCCGCAGCAGGCGGTTGTAATGGATCGTCATCCGCTTGCCGCCGCGCCGCCAGGCGTCGATGGCGCCCTCCTCCAGCGCGCGGCTCGGATCCGGGACGATAAGGTCCGGGTCCAGCTCCAGGCGCGTGCCCAGTCCGTCGCAGGTGGGGCAGGCGCCGTAGGGGCTGTTGAAGCTGAACATCCGGGGGGTGAGTTCTTCGAAGCTGATGTCGCAGGTGGGGCAGGCGTACACCTCGCTGTAGAGCGTGTCGGTCCACCCGCCGTCGTCCTCCAGGTGGCTGCAGAGGCACAGCCCCTCGCCGAGGCGGAGCGCGGTCTCCACCGAGTCGTTCAGCCGGCTCTGGACGCCCTCCTTCATGACGATGCGGTCGATGACCGCCTCGATGGTGTGCTTGCGATTCTTGTGGCTCACCGCCTTGATCTCGCGCGCCTCCACCAGCTCGCCGTCCACCCGCAGGCGCACCAGGCCCTCGCGCTTGGCGCGGGCGATGACGTCCTTGTGCTCGCCCTTGCGGCCGCGGACGAGCGGCGCGAGGATCATCAGCCGCGTCCCCTCCGGCAGCGCCAGGATGCGATCGGTGATCTGTTCCGCCGACTGCTGGGTGATGGGCCGGCCGCACTTGTGGCAGTGCGGTTCGCCGGCGCGGGCGAAGAGAAGGCGCATGTAGTCGTAGATCTCGGTCACGGTCGCGACGGTGGAGCGGGGGTTGACGCTGCCGCGGCGCTGCTCGATGGCAATGGTGGGCGGGAGGCCCTCGATGTGCTCGACGTCGGGCTTCTGCATCTGCTCCAGGAACTGCCGCGCATACGCGGAGAGGCTCTCCACGTAGCGGCGCTGCCCCTCGGCGTAGATGGTGTCGAAGGCGAGCGAGCTCTTGCCCGAGCCGCTCAGGCCCGTGATGACCGTCAGGGTGTCGCGCGGCAGGACCACGTTGACCTCGCGCAGGTTGTGCTCGCGCGCGCCGGTGATGCGAATCGCGTGTTCGGACATGCTGTCGGTTCCCTTCGGCCGCCGGGGTCGACCGGCGGCGCGCCTGCTGGTTCCCTCACCCGTCCCCGGTGCGGCCGGGGTCTGTCTCCGTGCCCCGCCTCCCGTTCCGGCCCGGTCTCCCTCAGGCCGCCAGCGCGAGGAGCAGGATGGCCGCCGCCGCGCCCGCGAGCCCGGTGACGGCCCCGACGGCGCAGATGACGAGGCCCAGGCACCCGCCGCTCTGTTCGGGTTCCCAGACGAAGCGGTCCTTCCACTCCGGTGCGCCGCCGGCGTAGGCGACGAACCCGGCAATCACGTTGTCGAGATCCAGGCGCTCGTCCCGCGCCGTGTAGTGCTGCTCCGGCGATCCGTCCTGGTACTCCAGGTCCGACAGCCCGTCCGCGCCGCCCGCGACCTGCAGGTAGGTCATCTCGCTCGCGGCGAGGATGACGAACTCGATCTCCCCCGCCGCCGCCCGGGTCAGCGCCTCCCGAATCGCTTCCGCGTCCGGGTTCTCAACCGGTGGATCGTCCGGAAATTCCAGTCGCATTGTCGTTCTCCTTCCCCAGGGGTTGCCGTGCGTGCGGGCGTCTGAAGTGGCCATCCGCCCGACGGACAGCCAGCACGCCCCATGCGCTCGCACGGCGTCAGCGTCTCTTCAGAACCACTTCTCCTCCACGGCGTCCGGCTCGTAGTCTTCCAGGTACGCGACCGCCTCCGCCGGCGTCGGCGCCAGGTGGTAATGCCGGCGGAACGACGGCTTGGCGAAGCGCTCGCGGTAGACGTGCTCGAAGAGGTCCATCAGCGGCCTCCAGAAACCGTCGATGTCGAGAAAGACCACCGGCTTCTGGTGAAAGCCGAGCTGCCGCAGCGTGAGGATCTCCAGCACCTCCTCCAGCGTCCCGAAGCCGCCCGGCATCGCGATGAAGCCGCCGGCGCGCTCCTCCATCACCGCCTTGCGCTGGCGCATGTCCTCGGTGAGGAGGATCTCTCCCGACCCTTCGTCGAGGCCGATCCCCTTCGCGTGGAGGCGCTTCGGCAGCACGCCGAAGACGGCCCCGTGGTGCGCCAGGACCGACCGGGCCAGCGCCCCCATCAGCCCCACCTTCGTCCCGCCGTAGACCAGCGGAAAGTCGCGGTCGGCCAGCAGCTTGCCGAGCGCTTCCGCCGCGGCGAAGTAGCGCGCGTCCACCGCGTCGCTCGACGAACAGAAGACACAGACGCCCCGGTGCATGCACCGTCCCTCCCTGCCGCCCCGGCTTCACGTCCCCGGTGGCGCGGCCAGCGGCAGAACGCGAACGCGGGTGCGGACCGGGTCAATGACCAACAGCGCGCCCTGGCGAAGCTGCTCTGCGAACTCGGCCAGAACCCGGGTCACCAGCGTCTCATTCTCCCCGGGGAACACATCCTGTGCGCGGAGCTGGATCACGCTCGGCGCGATTGCGTTGGTTGCCGCCAGGATGGCGCCGAAATCCAGATCGTGCGTAAAGACCACCCATCCGTTCGCTTTCGCCCATTCCATGATGACCCGGTCGGCGGCCCGCGGATCCCCGATTGCGGACCAGTGCGCGCACTCGTGGCCGTGACGGGCCAGCGTTTCGCACCACGCGGGCGTGAGATTCATGTCGAGCAGAATCTTCATGACGCACGCAGGGGGGCTTCTGTTTCTTCGGAGCGCCACGCAGCGTACGCCAGCGCTTCAGCGATGTCCGCGTCCTCAAGCGCCGGATAGGCTTCCAGAATTTCGGCCCGTTCCCGGCCGGCGGCGAGCAGGCCGACCACGGTCCCCACCGTGATCCGCAGGCCCCGGATGCACGGCTTGCCCCCCATGACCATCGGGTCGAAGGTAATGCGTGTCAATGCGTCCATGGGGCTCTCCTTGTCCATGGGGCCGTCGCAATGCGTCTGCTGTCCTCTTCCCTCACGCACTCCCCAGGCGCTTGCGCTGCTGCGCGTCGCGGCGCTGGCGGCAGAGCTCGGTCACCGCGTCGGCGGGCAGCGTGCGGGCGCGCCCCCCGGTGTGGAACCAGATCATCGCCGCCTCGTCCACCTCCTCGGTGATGTTGACCACGTCGGCGGGGGTATTCCCGACGGTGATGAGGCCGTGGTTGGCCAGGAGCACGGCCAGGCGATCCGCGTCGGCGAAGGCGGCGGCGGTCGCCTCGGCCAGGTCCGTCGTCCCCGGCACGAAGCAGGGCAGCATCGGCAGCGGGTGCGCGTAGTAGGTGTGCCCCGGGCAGAGGCACGGCAGCGTGTCTTCCCCCGGCTCGAAGAGGGCGGTGAGCGCGGTGATGTAGCTCCCGTGGACGTGGCAGACCACCTGCACGTCCGGGCGCGCCCGGAAGATGCCCAGGTGCATGGCCAGTTCCTTCGACGGCCGGACCGGCCCGGTCGGCTGCCCGTCGGCGTCGAGTTCGATGATGCGATCCGGGGTCATGTCGCGCAGGCTCACCCCCGTCGGCGTGGTCAGAAAGCCGTCCCCGCGCCGGGCGCTGACGTTGCCGCCGGCCCCGACCACGAGGTGCCGGTCGTAGAGAAGGTTGCAGAGCGCGGCCAGGTTGGCCCGGTCGGCGGGCGCACAGAGGTCGGTCGCGATGGGGTCGTGCATGGTGGTCCTTTCGTCCGGCCAACCCGACCCTCCCGACGGGTCCGGTGCGGCCCGGCGCCGGGTCGGAAACAGGAGAGTGTACACCACCGTCGGCGAAGACGTCAAGCCCGCTGCCGGAGCAAACAGGGTCATTCAATTCTTGCCATTTCGCCCTGAGCCTGGCGGCGCCGATTCGGCA
>CAZKKD010000298.1:0-1923 GCA_964553265.1 uncultured Planctomycetales bacterium
GTCGCTGACGGCGCCGAAGTCGAGAAAGGCTTCGTCGCGCGCGAAGGCGTGCAGCTCCTCCGGGCAGCGGATCCCGTCGGAGAAGAAGGTCTGCCAGTGCGGATCGCCCCAGGCGATGCGGTGGGCCGGCGGGGCCTCGGTGACGCGGACCGGATTGCTCCAGGCCACCAGGCCGGTGGCGGGGTCTTCCAGCCGCAGGAAGTGCAGGCCCGGCTCGCGCCAGGCATAGCCGTCGAGAACGCGGATGGGCCGGGTGTCGCCGGGAAAAGCGCCCTGGTGGACGCCGTCGAAGACGATCTCCGCCGGCCCGTCGAGTCCGCTGTCGGCGCTCACGCGCAGTCGGCCCTCGTAGCGCGGCAGCACATCGTCGACGTAGCGGATGGCGCGCTCCACGTTGCGGTTGAACGGGCCGTGAAGGGCGGGCTTGGTGGTGTGGAACTGCGCGCGCGGGGCCAGCTCCCGCACCGGGCCGAGCACCTTCACCTTCAGGGCGAACCGCTCGCCCACCGCCAGCCGGGACGGGATGGCGCAGAAGAGGCCCTGCGGGGCGGGGTCGGTTGTGTCCGTCATGGGGGAACTCCGTGGAACGTCCCGCCGCGCGACCGGTGCGGGATCAGGTGGCCTGCTGTGCGTCGGGCATGGCGGCGCGCAGGCGCTGCAGCGTCGCCGTCGCCGTGCCCAGGATGTCCGCTTCCGCGGGTCGGAGAGGCGACATGCCGGCCTCGTAGGCGCCCTCTTCGAGAATGGCGTCGGTGACCAGGTAGCCGACGAAGTCGTTGGCGACCGAGAGGAGCAGCGTCTCGGCAAACGGGCTCGCGTCCCGGATCCTGGCCCGATAGGCGTTCACCGCTTCGCCCGGCAGGCCGATGAGGCAGAGGTCGCCCGCGCCGAGCGCCTGCACCTCGGTGACGAGGGTTTCGCCGGTTTCGTGCACCGGGAAGTAGCTCCGGCTGTGCTCGGAGAGCGACCACGCGAGCGGTATCGTCCACGGTTCGCGGACGGCGCGGACCGGCCCGGCCGGGACGGGCGCGAGGCCGGGCAGGGCGTCGCGGACGGCCTCGGCCAGGCGGCGGCCTGTCTCCCGGACCGGGGCGGGGTCGGCCTGGACGCAGACGCGCGGGTCCACGTCGGCGTGCCCGGAGACGGCGAAGAGCGCGGCGCCGACCTCGCCGGAGGCCTCGAGCGCGTCCTTCAGATAGCTCGGATAGTCGCCGCTGATGCAGGTGCTCTTCGCGCCGAAGCCGACCGGGTGGCGCCCGTAGGTGACCAGGAGCGCGTCCAGCGTCCCGTCGGCGCGGCGCACGCCCAAGAGGTCGGCGGTCGGGTCCACCGGTCCGGGATGGCGGCCGTCCGGGTCGGCCCATTCGTTGGTCCACGCACCGGAGGCGTCCCGGACGCGGCGATTGCTGGCCAGGTCGCGGACCTCGGCGTGCCCCACCACCCATTCGCCCGCCCGGCGGTCGTCCCACGCCTGGACCACCAGATCGGCCAGGCGCTCCTCCAGCGTGCGGAGGTAGTCTGTTTCCTCGGGGCGTTCGCTCCATCCCACGGCGTAGGCCCGCGGGCCGGAGTGCGTGTGCGTCGCCGCCACGAGGATGCTGTCCGGCGCCAGCGGGGTGCGGGTCGCCACCGCCTGCCGGACCGTCGCCACCAGCGGTCGCGAAACCGCCAGCAGGTCGGCCGTGACCAGCGCCCAGGCCCCGTCCTCCCCCTCGCAGACCAGGGCCTCGGCCCGGAGGGGGTGGTCGACGCTGGTGGAGGCCCGCAGCGTGTAGCCGCAGAGCTGCACCCCGACGGGCGGGGTAATGTCGGTCCGGGCCACCCCGATGTTGAGTCCGGCCATGGAACGTTCTCCTCGCGGAAACAGGTCCATTCTACCCGAAGCGCTTCGCACGTCCATTGCGATTCGTCGCCGGGGACGCG
>CAZKKD010000298.1:2023-5455 GCA_964553265.1 uncultured Planctomycetales bacterium
TCCATTCTACCCGAAGCGCTTCGCACGTCCATTGCGATTCGTCGCCGGGGACGCGTCCCGAACGTCTTACGAGCAGGCGACCGCTTCCACCTCGCGGGCGGCGCGGCAGAGCGCCCCGGCGATCCGGCGGCAGTCGTCCTCGGTCCAGGCGAGACCGATGTCGATGGTCCCCGTCCGCGCGAGGATGGCCAGCGTCCGCGGGCAGGCGTCGGCGGAGAGGTCCAGCCGGCACGCCCGGTTGGCCGGCATGCGGAACGGGTTGCAGGCGTCCTGGTGGCCGCACTGCTGTTGCAGGAGCACGCTCCAGTTGGTGTAGACGTGCAGGCCGCTGTCGATGGGGCTGCCGAGGCGGCAGTCGGGGTCCTGGGCCGCGGCGTGCTCGGCCACCCGGGTGCGCGCCTCCGCGGTCGGGAAGAGGAAGCTCGCCTTGCAGCCGCAGTCGCCAGCCGCGTCGGCGGAGGGGCTCACCTGCAGCGGCGCCCCGTCGGCGCGGACGGTGTCCAGGATCCACTGCTGGCGCTGCCGCAGGCGGGCAACGATGCCCTCCAGGCGATCCAGCTGCACGCGGAGCACGGCGCCGAGGATCTCGTTCATCCGGTAGGTGTTGCCGAGGAAGGGCGTCTCGGCCATCTCGCCGGCATGTCCGCGGAAGGTGCAGCCCATGTCGTGCTGGTAGAGGGCGCGCTCGTGGATGCGGCGATCGTCGGTCACCAGCGCGCCGCCCTCGCCGCAGGAGATGGTCTTGAACTGGTTGAAACTGAACGCGCCCGCGTTGCCGATGCTGCCGAGTGGGCGTCCGCGGTACGTGCCGCCGATGGCCTGGCAGGCGTCTTCGAGCACGAAGAGGCCGTGGGCTTCCGCAACGGCCAGGATGCGGTCCATGTCGCTCGGCCGGCCGCTCATGTGCACGGGGATGACCGCCCGGGTGCGGGGGCCGATGCGGCGCTCCAGGTCCTCGGGGTCGAGGGTGAGGGTCTCGTCCACCTCGGCCAGGACAGGGATGGCGCCCGCGCTGAGGACCGCCCCGGCGCTCGCGAGCCACGTGTAGGCCGGGACAATCACCTCGTCGCCCGGGCCGATGCCCATGCCGACGAGCCCACAGATCAGCGCCGCGGTACCGGAGGTCAGGACCAGCGCGTGTCGCGATCCGGTCGATGCGATCAGCATCCGTTCGGCGCGGTCCACCTGGCCGCCCTCGCCGCCGCGGTAGCGGAAGAGCTGTCCGCCGTTCAGGACCTCGGTGACGGCTTCGACTTCTTCGCGTCCCATCTCGTACATGCTGTTCTCCTTTCTTCGCGGGCGCCTCCGGGGGAGCGACAGGGATATCGTTTCTTGCTTGCCAATCCGGTTTTGCTTGGCTCTGAAGAGCATTATGAGCTATAATTCGGTAGGTTCCAGAGACGGATCTTGCTTTGGGGGTGACGGATCTTGCGATGACGAAGGCCGGTGTTGCCGCCTATGAAGCCCTCTTCCTGCAGCCCCGGCGCTGGCAGTTCGTCGGGGCGGGCGAGGGCGATGTCTCCGCGGTCGACCGTGACGCGCCGCCGGCGCGCAGGCGCTGGTCCCGCGATCACACGCACCGGCACCCCGCCCGGGAGATGCTGTTCTGCATCCGGGGCGAGGGGTGCTTCGGCCTGGGGGAGAGGCTCTATCCCTGCCGGCCCGGCCTGTTCTTCGTCATCGACCCCGACGTGGGGCACGATGATCACTACCCGCCCGACGCCACGGGCCTGGAGCACCTCTGGATCCGGCCGTTCGGGGACCAGATTCTGCTCAACTGGCTGCGCGTGGAAGGCGGGGCGATCCGCCCGGTGCACGACGCCGTCCGCGTGATCGACGCCGCGCGCGTCGGCACGGATCTGGTCCGCGGGCTCGAGCCGGATGCCGCCGGGGACGCCCCCGGCGCCGCGTACCGCGCGATGCGCTTCCGTCTCTTCCTCGGCGCCCTGGGCCTGGCGGTGCTGCCCGCGCTCCGGGCCGAAGCGCCGGTCGGCCGGCCGGAGGACGGGGGGGTGCAGGAGCGGGTGATCCGCGCCATCCAGCAGCACATCGAGACGACGGCGGGCAAGGACGTGACGCTGGACTTCCTCGCCCACTTCGCCGGCTATAGCAAGTACCACCTCCACCGCCTCTTCCGGGCGCAGACCGGCCGGACCATCCACCAGTACGTCGACGCGTGCCGGCGCGACCGGGTCCGGCAACTCCGGGCCGAGGGGTGCAGCAATGCAGGGATTGCCGACGCGCTGGGGTTTTCCGGCACGGCCGCCTACCTGCGCTGGCGGCGGACCGCCGGCCCGGCGGCGGTGGAAACCCCTTGCCACGACGGGGAAAGCGGGTAGACTTCCCTCGCGCGGCCTTCCGCAAACACGCGATCCGGCAGGGGAGAACGGGGATGGACTACACGCTCGAGGAGGTGCTGGATCGCCTGGAGGCGGAGCTCCCGTCGCTCAGTCCCACCGCGGCGAAGGTGCAGAAACTCGGCAACAACATCAACGTCTCGCCCGTGGAGCTGACGAAGGTCATCAAGCTCGATCCCGTCCTCGCCGGGCGCGTGATGAAGCTCTGCAACTCCAGCTACTGCAGCCCGGCGCAGAAGATCGTCAGCCTCGAGAAGGCGGTCATCATGCTGGGGCTGAACACGATCAAGAACCTCGCCCTCTCCTGCGCGGTGCTGCAGCGCCTGCGGGAGGAGGAGCGGCCCCACCCGTTCGACCTCGACGAGTTCTGGAAGCACTCGCTCGCCGTCGGGGTGACGGCCAAGCTCATCGCGCGGGTGCGCAAGGTGGACAAGAAGATCCTGGAGGACTACTTCCTCGCCGGGCTCATTCACGACCTCGGCATTCCGGTGGAGAGCTGGTTCTATCCCGACGAGATGGAGGAGGTCCTGGAGCAGGCCAACCGGATGGGTCTCATCGCGGCGGAGGACTACGCCCTCTGCAGCCTCAACCATTGCCTGGTCGGCAAGGCCCTGGGCGAGCACTGGGGCTTTCCGGACGATCTGAAGGCGGTGCTCCTGCAGCACCACGAGTCGGACGTGGAGGGCCCGCACGCGGAGCTGGTGCTCACCGTCTACCTCGCCGACGCGCTCTGCAAACGCAACGGGATCGGGCTCACCTTCGACCCGGACAAGGCGCCGCCGCCCCCGCCGTCGGGCTACGAGCGCCTGGGCGTGCCGGCGGAGGTGAACGACGCGGTGCTGAAGGTCCTTCCCGACGAGATCGACAAGGCGATGGTCTTCCTGCGCAGCTGAGCGCGGGCTCCCGGAGGCTGGATCGACACCCGATGGAGCCGCACCGTCCGCTGGCCGGGCGGGGTGGCGATGCATGGATTTTGGCGGGGCGGGCCGGACGGCCGCCCGGGCGCGTCCCGGGAGGAAAGTCCGGCCTTCACAGGGCAGGATGGTGGGTAACGCCCACCGGGGGCAACCCCAGG
>CAZKKD010000299.1:0-5432 GCA_964553265.1 uncultured Planctomycetales bacterium
GGGGGGGCGGGGCGAGGAGGGGCCGATGGGGCCGCTGGCCCGGCGGGTAGACCTCCTTCGCCCCCCAGAGGTAGGTGGTGGGCCGCGGGGGGCGGGTCATCGGGCCCGTGGGCCGGCCGGTGGAGCCGGAGGTGTGGGTGGTGGAGGCGGGGCGGGCGGGTCCGGCGAGAGGGGGTGGGTTGTCGGAGGGGCCGCCCGCGGCGGTGTCCGCGACGCGCAGGGCGTTGCCATGGAAATCCGCCAGCGCGGAGTGGGAAGCGGTCGTGTCGTCGACCAGGACGGTGCCGACCCCGCTGTCTTCGAGCAGGTAGCGGATGCGCGCTTCGGGATAGGCCGGGTCGATGGGGAGGTAGGCGCCGCCGGCCTTGAGCACGCCGAGGATGGCGACGAGCGTCTCGGCGGATCGCGGCAGCAGCAGCCCCACGGCCGCGTCCGGTCCCACTCCGCGCGCACGGAGCGCGTGCGCCAGGCGGTTGGCGGCGGCGTTCAGCTCCGCATAGGTGCGCGTGTCCGTGCGGCAGGCGACAGCCAGGGGGTGGGGGGGGGCGGCCGCCTGCGCCTCGAAGAGATCCTGCACCCCGCGGTCGGCGGGGTAGGGGGCGTCGGTCCGGTTCCAGTCTTCGAGGAGGTGCGCTTCCTCATCCGGACGCAGAAGGGGCAGCGCGGAGAGCGTCCGGTCGGGCGCGGCGACCGCGGCCTTGAGGAGGCAGGCGAACTGGTCGGCGAGGCCGCGGATGGTGGCGGCGTCGAAGAGTGCCGTCCGGTAGAGAAAGTCGCAGTCGAGGCCGTCGGGCCGTTCGGTGACGTAGACCTCCAGGTCGAAGCGCATCGTGACCGCCTGCGCATCGTCGAGCGGGGCGACGGTGAGGGTGCCCAGTTCCAGCGGCGGGGCCGGGGTGTTCTGGAGGACGAAGATGGACTGGACCAGCGGCGTGGCGCCGGCGGCGCGGTCGGGGGCGACGGCCTGGACGATGCGCTCGAACGGAAGGTCCTGGTGGGCGTAGGCGTCGAGGGCGGTGGCGTGGACGCGGCGGAGCACCTCGTCAAAGGCGGGGTCGCCGGCCAGGTCGGTGCGCAGCGCCAGCGTGTTGACGAAGAAACCGATGAGGGGCTCCAGTTCGGCGCGGTTGCGGCCGGCGATGAGCGAGCCGACGACGATGTCGTCCCGTTCGCCACGGCGGGCCAGGAGCGCCTGGTAGCCGGCGAGGAGCACCATGTAGAGACTGCATCCGTGGCGGGCGGCGAGCTGCTGCGCGGCGTGGAGCGTCTCGGCCGAGAGCGTTGCACGTTCGACAGCGCCCGCCGGGGCGGGGGCGTCGGTGCGCGGGCGGTCGAGCGGCAGGTCCAGGAGCGGCGGCGCGCCGTCCAGTCGGGCGCGCCAGTGGTCGAGCTCAGCCTCCAGCGTGTCTCCGGAAAGGGTCTCGCGCTGCCAGACGCTGAAGTCGGCGTACTGGATGGGGAGCTCCGGCAGGCCGGCGTCGGAGCCGTCGCGTGCGGCCGCATAGAAAGCGCCGAGTTCGCGGGCGAAGACCTGCATCGACCAGCCGTCGCTCGCGATGTGGTGCATCGTGATGACGAGGGCAGCGTCGTGGTCGTCGAAGCGGAGCAGGGTCGCGCGCAGGAGCGGCCCCGTGTCGAGCGCGAAGGGGGCCGCCGCATCGGTGCGGGCGCGATCCCGGGCGGCATCGGCACGGCAGGCCGTGGACACGTCGGGGATCGTTTCGGTTGTGAGGACCGAGTCGATGCTTGTCAGGACGCGCTGGCGGGCGGCGCCGTCGACCGCGACGAAGACGGTGCGGAGAATCTCGTGCCGTTCGACGAGGCGGTCCAGTGCCGTGCGGAGCGCTGCGGGATCGAGCCGGCCGGTGAGGCGGAGCGCAAAAGAGAGGTTGTACCGCGCGCTGCCCGGCTCGAGCCGATCCAGGAACCAGAGTCGCTCCTGCGCGAAGGAGAGGGGGAAGTCGTAGGCGGTGGATGGTTCGGACATCGGGAGCTCCTTCGGGTCAGACGGGGCCGGCGCCGCTGCGGTAGGCCGCGCGGTCGACGCGACGGATGGGGCCGGCCGCGGGTGTGGTGTCGGTCGTCGGCGCGGCCGCGAGACGGTCGACGGCGGCGGCGAGGGCGGCGACGGTCGGGGTGGCGAAGATCTCCGACAGCGGCAGCTCGACCCCGAAGCGGCCGCGGAGGCGCGACAGGACGCGCGTGGCGGCGAGCGAGTGGCCGCCGCGGTCGAAGAAGTTGTCGTCCGCGCCGATGCGCTCGGCCTCCAGCACCTCGGCCCAGATGGCGGCCACCGTTTCCTCGGTCGGGCTGGCCGGCGCGCGGTACGGAGTGGTATCGGGCGCGGTGCGGGCCGACTCGACGAGGGCTGCGCGGTCGAGCTTCCCGTTGCCGGTGCGCGGCAGTGCCTCGGGCGTCGCGAACCGGGCGGGGATCAGATAGGCCGGTGCCTGTTCGTGGCACCACGCGCGGAGCGCCTCGGGGTCGGCCGCCTCGCCGTCGGGCTCGAGGAAGGCGACCAGCCGGCGCGTCCCGTCCGGTGCGGCGACGGGAACAACGCCGGCGTCATGGACTCCCGGGTGACGCCGCAGGAGGGCTTCGACCTCGGCCGGTTCGATGCGATGGCCGCCGATCTTTACCTGGTCGTCGATGCGGCCGAGAAACTCCAGCAGGCCGTCGCTGCGCACCCGGCCGCGATCGCCGGTGCGGTAGATGCGTGCGTCGGGCCGGTTCGGGTGCGGGAGGAGGGCGGGCGGGGTCGGGTCGGGGTGGGGCCGGGGGCCCCGCGCCGGCGCGGCGGCGCCGGTGGCGCGCCGGCGGGGGGTGCCGCGCGGGCCGGGCCGGCCGCGGGGGTCGAGGATGAGGATTTCGGTGTTGGCCACCGGGCGACCGATGGGGAAGGGGGCCTGCCCGCCGGTCACGACGCCACTGGTGGCGGGAACGGTGCACTCGGTCGGGCCGTAGTTGTTGGTGACCGCCGCGGCCCCGTCGCCGACGCTGCCCAGGACGTCTCCGCCGGTCTGGATGCGGAGGTCGGCAAGGCGGCAGGCGTGATGACTGCATACCGCGGCGCAGACGGCGGGCGGGAGGAACGTATGGGTGATGCCCTCGTCGGCGAGGAAGCGGACGAGCGCGTCCGGGTCGCTGCGTCGGTCCTCCGGAATGGCGACGAGCTCGCCGCCGGCCAGGAGCGGCGGGGCGAGCTCCCAGATCGAGGCGTCGAACGCGGGAGAAGCGAAGAGGGTCATGCGGCAGTCCGGGGCGAGCGCGAAGGCGTTCCGGGTCCAGGCGCAGAGGTTGAGGAGTGCGCAGTGCTCGACCATGACGCCTTTCGGCGCGCCGGTGGAGCCGGAGGTGTAGATGATGTACGCGAGCGCCGCCGGGTTCGCAGCCGTTTCCGGTGGATCTGCGGCGGTGTCGGTCCAGGCGTTGATGTCGAGAACGGGAAGGTCGGGCAGGGCGGCGTTGAGGCCGGGTACGCGCGCGGCGTCGGCCAGGACGGCGGCGCAGTCCGCGTCCTGGAGGAGGGCGCGGTGGCGTTCGACGGGGTGTTCGGGATCGAGCGGGACGTAGGCGCCGCCGGCCTTGAGCGTGGCGAGGAACGCGAGCGGCAGCCGGGCCGACCGGGAGACCGCGACGCCGACCCGTTCCTCGGGCGCAACGCCGTACCGGTCACGCAGGGCGGCGGCGAGGCCGTTGGCGAGGCGGTCCAGTGCCGCGTAGGAGAAGCGTTCGCGGTCGTCGGCGACGGCGGGCCGGTCGGGTTGACGTACTGCGACCTTCGCGAAGGCGCTCGCGAATGTGGCGCCATCGGCCCGTGCCGTGGCGGACGGGAGGGCAGGGCCCTCCAGCGTGCCGCAGGTGTCGCCGTCGTGGAGGGTGCAGTCGGCCAGCGGCGGCGCGTCCATTGTGAGTCCGTGGTCCAGCAGGCGCAGCAGGTGCTCGCCGGCGCGCGCGACCACGTCGGACTCCAGGCGCCCTTCGCGGTAGCGGAGCGAGAGGGTGAACGACGTTCCCGGCAGGATGACGAGGGCGAAGTCGTAGGGCATCGACTCGTGCCGTTCGATCGATTCGATGCGGAACGGTCCGGCATCGCCGGCGCCGGGGGGATACGTTTCGAGCGCGACGACGTGGTTGACGAGGTCGGCCCCGACCGGGGACTGGCGCAGGATCTCCGCCAGCGGCAGATGGTGGTGCGGTTCGCCGTCGAGCCAGGCGGCGTGCGTGGCGTGGGCGATCCGTTTGAGCGTCGCGGCGTCGTCGGCCCGGACGCGGAGCGGGACCGTGTTGATGAAAAGACCCACCGCGTCCTCCACGCCGGGCAGGTCGGCCGGGCGTCCGGAGGTGACCACGCCGAAGGCGGCCTCGTCGGCGTCGTTGTAACGGGCCAGGAGCGCGCCCCAGGCGGCGAAGAAGACGGCCCCCGGTGTGACGCCCCAGTCGGCGGCGGCTTCGCGGAGACGGGCGCTGCGGTCGGGACCCATGTCGATGCAATGCTCCGCGGCGGGCGCATCGTCGGCAGGCGGGCGCGCCTGGGGGTGCGGGAGCGCGGTCGGGGATTTGAGATCCGCCAATGCGTCGCGCCACCAGGCCGCGGCGGCGGCGCGGTCACGCGCTTCGAGCCATTGGATGTACCGGGCATAGGGGACGGGCTGCGGCAGGTCGGGCGTCTGATCCGCCGCGAGTGCTGCGTAGATGCGGGTGAATTCGTCCAGGAGCCGGCCCACGCACCAGCCGTCCATGAGGATGTGGTGCAGGCTCCAGAGGACGGCAAAGGCGTCGTCGCCGGTCTGGAGCACACGCATCCGCATGAGCGGGTCGGCATGGAGGTCGAAGCGGTCTGCCCGATCGTCGGTGCACAGGGCGCGGAGGCGCACCGCCTGCGCGTCGGCATCGAGCGCGCGGAGGTCCTCGAACGCGAACGGGGCCGGGCGATCGCGGAGCACCGCCTGGAGGGGGCGCTTCACCTTTTCGTACACGAAGGCGGTCCGGAGCGCATCGTGCCGGCGGACGAGTTGCTGCCAGGCGGACTCCATGCGCGCGGGGGCGAGCGCTCCGGACAAGCGGTAGAGCACCTGCTCGTGATAGGGGTCCGCGCCCTCCGCGAGCAGGGAGGCGTGGAGCATGCCTTCCTGCATCGGCGCGAGGGGGTAGAGATCCTGCAGGTTTTCCTTCGCAATCACGAGATGATCCCTTCCAGTTCGTCGAGGTCGATCTCCGAGTAGGTCAGGTCCGAGGCGGAGACGTCGACGTCGGTCCGGTCGGTGCAGAACGCGACGACCTGCTCGATCTCCCGCTGCCAGGCTTCCAGGAGCGCGCCCATCCCCGCCGCGTCGTGGGCGGGCGCGTGCGCCAGCGAGCGGGCCCGGCCTCCACCCGCCGCCATCCCCGACAGCTCCCGTGCCCCGGGACGCGGGGCGGCGGGGCCGACC
>CAZKKD010000300.1:0-1772 GCA_964553265.1 uncultured Planctomycetales bacterium
GGGTGGACGGGCCCCGCGGCGGGCGGGAGGGGTGGTGGCGGGGGGCGTGGCGCGCGTTGTGGTGCCGGTGGAGGGGGCTCCCCTGGCCGGTGGCGTTGTCCGGCGGCAGGTGGAAGGCGATGTTGTCCTCCATGACCGACGCATACTCCTCGTCGTCGAAGTAGAGGCCGTGCACCGGGCCGCGGCCGCGGACCAGGACCCGGTTGCGGCGCACCGCGTTGTGGTGGCCGGCGTGGCAGTAGATGGCCGCGCCGTCGTCGAGGCGCTGCATGACGTCGAAAACCACGTTGTCCTCGATGCGGTTGTGCCCCGGCAGAAGCGCTTTGACCGTCTCGATGGTGGGCGGGCCTTCGCCGCGGCGGCGCCAGAGGTCGGTCAGTTCCGGCCGTTCCCGCGGCCAGCCGGCGAACCACCGGTGGCGCAGGCCGCTGGTCAGGATGGCGGCGTAGGGGAGGTCGCGGATCTCGTTGCGCCGCACCAGGGCGCGGTCGGAAAGCCCCAGCGCAATCCCGCCGCTGTGCCAGTAGTCCAGCCCGCATTCGGAAATGCAGTTGTCTTCGATCCGGTTGCGCGACGCCGGCGGCTCGGGGTCCAGCGGGCCGCCCGCAATGCGCACGCCCGCGCCGCCGACTGCGCGGATGCGGCAGCCGTCGACGCGCAGGCGGTGCGTCCGGCCGGTCGCCTCGATCGCATTCGTCCCGACATGGGTGACGGTGCAGTCGTGGATGCGGCAGTCCTCGATGTCGCGCAGGCGGATCGCCCCGCGCGTGGCGTCGAAGCCGGGGGCCGCCAGCGGGGCGCCGTTGGCGCCGCGGATTGAGAGACCGTCCAGGCGGAGGTGGCGGACCGGTGCATCGGGCGTGCCGGCGAGGCGGACCGCCTCGGGGAGGAAGGGCGCGGTGATGTGCACATCGTTCGGGTCCGCATCCTCCGGCGGCCAGAGGATCAGCCGGCCGGCCCGCAGGTCCGCGAACCAGGTCCCCGGCGCGGCGCAGCCGCTCAGCAGGTTTTCCAGGCGGTAGGGAATGTCGCCCAGCTTGTCCGGCCGGTGGAAGGGGAAGGGGGCGAAGCCGATCCGCCCGCGCCGCCGGTCGAGGCGTTCGACCGGGAGGAGCAGGTTGCTCCACCGGGTGTAGGGGGTGGCGAGAAAGTTGAGGATGGCGCTCCCACCGTCGTCGCCGCGCGGGAGCCTGCCCCGGCCGATGCGGAGACTGCGCTCGCCGGCCAGCGGCGCACGGGGCCAGGCGGCCCAGTCGTCGTCGAGGACGGTGGCGCTCCGCGGCAGGCGGCGTCCGTTCCACGAAAGACCCAGGAACCGCCAGCCGCGTGGAATGCGGGTCGCCCACAGGTGGCCGCGCGCCTCGGACGGGACCGCCGCTGCCGGGTCGTCCCAGCGTTGCCAGCCGCAGAGCATCCGGGAGGCGTCCAGGATTGGCGTCTCGTCCTTCGCCGCGATCCAGAGAACGGGCGCGCCCTTGGCGCCGCCGTCTTCGGGGCCGAGTTCCAGCGGCGTCGGGAGCGGGTAGACCCCGCCGCGAAGCCGGATCACCACCCGGCGCCGGCCCGTCCACCGGCGGGCCAGGTCGCGCGCGCGGGCGAGGGTGGCCACCGGGCCGCGCCCCGTCCCCTTCGGGTCCGGCGCGGAGCCGTCCAGGGCATCGTTGCCGAACGGGCTGGCGTACAGGGTCACGGTGCGGCTGGCCATGGCATGTCCTCGCGGCCGTGGCGGTCGGGGCGGCCGGTTTGTTCCGGGGCCACTCAATTCAGGTCGG
>CAZKKD010000300.1:1782-5431 GCA_964553265.1 uncultured Planctomycetales bacterium
AAGTCAAGCGTTGCGTCTCCGACCGGGACGAGAGCGCCGTCTCCGGTCCGGTTGTGGACGGGAGGTGCGAATGCGGCTTGACATGGTGTCGCCAGGAGGTACCATAGAGGTATGAACAAGGCGCATGCGAAAGCCCTTGCGGCCATCTTCGCCCGGCCCACCAGCGCTGCGATCAAGTGGCCGAAGGTGGTTGCGCTTCTGCGGGCGCTGGGCGCGGATGTGAGCGAGGGCGCGGGATCGCGGGTGCGCTTTTCCCTCAACGGGGTGGATGCCACCTTCCACCGGCCCCACCCCGGTAAGGAACTGCGCAAGTACGCGGTCGAGGATCTGCGGGATTTTCTGGAGAAAGCCGGGGTGACGCCATGAAGGACGCCATGACCTACAAGGGCTATGCCGGTTCCGTCCACTACAGCGAAGCGGATCACGTTCTCCATGGCCGGGTGCTGGGCATTGGCGACGTGATCAGCTATGAAGGGGAATCGGTGGAGGACGTGGAAGCGGCCTTCCGCGAGGCGGTGGACGATTACCTCGCCTGGTGCGAAGAACGCGGCAAGACGCCGGAACGGGCCTACAGCGGCAACCTCCGCCTGCGGCTGCCCGAGCCGGTCCACCGCGCCCTGGACGCGGCCAGCGAGATCACCGGGGAAAGCATCAACGCCCTGGTCGTGCAGGCCGTCCGCCAGCTTGCCCCGGTGCAGGATGCCCTGGACGCCACGCCCCCCGCGCCCAAGGACAGGACGGACAGCGGCGGCAAGCGCAACGGGGGCCAGCGCAAGAGCAACCGCCGCAAGGCCAGCGCCTGACGTTTGCATGCAGAACCGCTTACGGCGGAAGACATTACGGCCTTCTTCGCGGGCACGCCCCTCAAGCTTGTCACGCACGGCGGTTGGCCGCGGGCCGGGAGGGGCGCCGGTCCGTTCCCTGAGACGAGCCGATTCGCCTGGTGAAAGAGGCATTTGGGACGCGTCCTTGGGTCAGCATCCTTGTGGAGAATCGCCATGCAGACGTTGTCGCTCCTCGGTGACGGCCCGGTCCGCCTGGCGGGCGCGGCCGACTGCTTGGTGGACTTCGACGGCGTGCGGCCGCAGCGGATTCTGCAGCGGTACGCTCCGCTCGCCGCGCCGGAGCTGCTGGACGCCGCCGCGCTGCCGACGGGCGTGCGCCTGGAGTTTGTCACCGACGCGGACGCGGTGGAGCTGGAGCTCGACGCGCTGGCCCACACCCTTTCTTACAGAAAAGCGGGGCGGATCGACCTCGTGGTCGACGACGGGGAGCCGATCACGCGCGACCTGCTCCCCTGCGCGCGGCAGACGGTCCGGTACGAGGGGCTTGGCGGCGGTCGCCGCCGCGTGGCGCTGTACCTGCCCACGCCGTGGCCGGTGCGGCTCCGTGCGCTGCGGGTGAGCGACGGCGCAACGGTCCGGCCCGCGCCCCGCCGCCCGGCCTGGCTCACCTACGGCAGCAGCATCACCCACTGCGGCGAACCGTACGGCCCGGCCAGCACCTGGCCCGCCCTGGTGGCCCGCGCGGCGGGGCTGGACCTCTGGAACATGGGCTTCGGCGGCAACGGGTGGATGGACTGTGCGGCGGCGCGCACCATTGCCGCCCTTCCGGTTGACCGGATCAGCCTCAAGCTTGCGGTCAACACCATGTGCGGGGTGTACGACGACCGCACCTTCGTCTCCGCGGCCGAGCACATGGTTCTCACCATCCGGGATCAGCAGCCGACCGTCCCGATCCTGGTGGTCTCGCCTTTCTTCTGTCGCAGGATTGAGACGACACCCAACCGGACCGGGATGACGCTCCGCCGCATGCGCTTCCTCGACGCGCGGTTGGTGAAGCGGTTGCGCGCCTGCGGCGACCCGGCGGTGCACTACCTCGACGGGTTGCGCATCTTCGGTGAAGCGGACGAGCCTCTCTTCTGCCACGACGGCGGCGCCCGGATCCATCCCAACGCCGAGGCCCAGTTCCGCATCGCCGACCGCTTTCTCCGCGCCGCGTTTGCTCCCGGCGCGCCGCTGGCGCTGTAGCGGTGTCGCGGCCGCCCGTGCGTGGGCGGTTGGGCCCTCCGACGGGCGGCGCCCCGATTCGCAAAAAACGACAACCCCGCGCACTGTCCGCACGCGTTTCCATGGGTGCAGGCCCGGCGCCGCAGTCGGCGCGCCGGCGGGACGGTCCCGCCGCACACGGGCCGGACCCCGGCAGGCGAAGGAGGCGACGCGATGAAAGCGACGACGGACTGGCGCACGGTGGCGGTGGCGATCGCGGTCGGGGCGGTGCTGGCGACGCTCTGGACGGGCGGGTCGCAGCGGTTGCGCGCCGACGGCGGCGACGGCGCGCCTTCAGGACGGGCAGGGCGCTATCTGGCGCTCCTGGGCGGCCCGGACCGGGACGATCTGTACATGATCGACACGCAAAACGGAAAGGTCGCTGTCTATAACGTCGATTCGAACAAGTACCTTATGCTGCACAGCCTCCGCGACGTCCGGTACGATTTCCAGGGCCACTGGCTCGGGACCCGGGAGGGCGTGAGTCAGAAACAGATCAAGGCCGAATGGGATAAGCAGGAAAAGGGGAGCGGGGAGTAGGACGGTCCGCTGTGGAGTGGGCCGCGCGTCCAGCCCGGGTGGTCGGCCGGGGCAGGGGCGAACTGCCTGGAGGCGGGGCGGCGGTCACAAAACGGTCTGCGAATGGGATTTTTGTTTGAAGGCGGGGAGTCCCGGCGGTCGATACTCCGAGAGACGGAGCGCCCGCGGTCCGCCGCCCGTACGGAACGGGAATTTCCTTGAAAGGGTTCCGTGCGGAAGGGTATAGTACATGGTTGAGGAAGTCCCGCTGGCGGCGCGGTGCAACCCGGAGACATCGTTCGGTGCGGAATGGCCCGCCAGGAGAGGACATGGGGTGGACCCGCGAGGTTTTGGACGATTTCTGGGAGGATGCACGATGCGGAACGAACAGGTGAAGACGTTTTTGCTGGGCGTGATTGCGACGCTGCTGCTGGTCGTGGTGGTGCTCCAGGTGGCCGGTGGCGCCCGGCTTCCGGCGGCGATGCAACCCGCCTACGGCGCATCGCAGAGCGCCGCTGCGGCCGGCTTTATTGCGATATACGACGATCAGGGTCACAACCTGTTTGTCATCGACACGGCCAACAAGCGCGTCGTCGCGTACGAATTCTCCGACTCCAGCGGCGAGTTGTTACTGAAGACCGTGCGGAACATCGAGTACGATCTCAAGGGCACGGATTTTTCGCACCGGAAGGGACTGAGCTACAACGAAGTACGGGATGCGCTCCGCAACAAGTAGCAGAAACGCGGCGCGCGGGCGAATCTGCATAAGGAAACCGGAAGCATGGCCGACGAGACCTTCCTGACCTTCGACGAAACCATGGCGCGGCTCGGCCTCTCCGAGGAAGAGCTCATGAGCCTCGTGGCGAGCAACGAGCTGCGAGCCTTCATGAAGAACCGCGAAATGCACTTCAAGGAGGCGGATGTGGCGGCGGCAGCCGGCGGCGCCGCGCCGGCGACTGCCGGTCCGTCGGTCAAGCGGCCGACCATCGTCGGGGCGCCCAAGCCCCCGGCCGAGGAGGACGTGGTTCTCATCGAGGACGAGGGCGGCGGGGACGAGATTGGCCTGGAGGAAGAGGCCGGCG
>CAZKKD010000301.1:0-5425 GCA_964553265.1 uncultured Planctomycetales bacterium
CAGCGCGCGGCCGTCGACGCGCGCGCGGGCGTACCAGTACGGCGCCACCAGGCTGTGCCGCTGCGTCGGCGCGCCGACGTGGTGCACCTGCGCGGCCAGCACGTGCCGGCCCGCCGCCAGCGGCACGCGGTCCACCCGCGGTTCGGGGTGATCGGGATGGTGCCGCGGCGGCCCGTCGAGCAAGAGTTGCCCGTCCAGCCAGAGCGCGTACCAGCACGCGCCCAGCGTCTCCAGCTCCATCGTCGCCGCCGCATCGAGCGTGAACGCGGCCCGGAACGCTGCGTGGGTGTCCGGCTCGGTCGTTTCGGCGCCGGCGACCCAGACGCCCGTCGCTGCGTTTTCCATCCGTCTCCTCCTGCCGAATCGTTGTCGCCCGGGCGGACCCCGTGGTGTGCGGAGCGCGCGCCGGACGCTATATCGGCTCTTCGGAAAAAGAATAGCATCCCGCCTGTCCGGGATCCACTCTCTTCCGGATCCACTCAGGGTCATTCCGTTCTCCCTCTCCCTCTGGGAGAGGGCCGGGGTGAGGGCCCCCGGACTGCGAAAATTCCCTCACCCTGACCCTCTCCCAGGGGGAGAGGGAACCTTTTGCCGCAATCGCGCCACCAAATGCAGAGCGGGATCGCAACCACTGAATCGCCCAGGCGCTGCTGGAGGCTGTCGCCGGCGGCCCGTCGAAACGCAGCAAGGCGACGGTCGGGCCGTCGCCTTGAGAGAGAGCGTTCAGCATGTGTGCGGCGCGGAACCTGCTAGAGCTGGCTCAGCATGTTGCGGATGCCGCTTTCCAGGCGCTCGGGCGTGAGGTAGGTCCCTTCGGCGATTTCCTTGCGGATGGTTTCCACCCGCTCCTGCCGTACGTCGGGGACCTGCTTCAGCTTGCCGAGGATGCGCACTTCGCTGGAAAGCTGCACCTCGTCCGACCCACCGGGCTTGCGCACCCCGTCGGCCTCGGGCTTCCGGGTGCGGGCCGGATCGTCGCGCATGATGGACTTGCGCAGGTTCTCAAGTTCGCCTTGTCCACCGATTCGCATGGGTCCACTCGTTTCCTGCCAGTCGCTTGTTCTCGTCCGGGGGAGCCATCTCCTGCCCGGGTCCTTTCACTTGTGTTATCGGCCTTCTGCACGGAGACTTGAATTCTTTGCCGGGATTGTCCGGCCTGTGCCCCGCCAGAGAGGGGAATTCCCGAAAGCCCACGACTCCCCTAACCTGCCTGACAAGAAGATGTTATGTGCATTTTTCAAAAAACGCAAGGGGGCGGGCCCCGGATTTTTCGAAAAACCTGCAAAAAACCGCCCGTCCCGCGCGTATCTCGATGGTGGAGGAAGCCGTATTCTGCCCGCAGATCCCCCCTACCCCGCCATGCCGCCGGGCGCGCCGGGCTGTGCCTGTACCGTTTCCAGGAACGCCAGCATGTTTTCCAGCGGCACATCCCCCTCCACCGCATGCGCGGGCGCGAAGACATATCCCCCCTCGGCACCGAGCGACAGCAGGTGCTCCGTCTCGGCCCGGACATCGTCCGCCGATCCGTACGGCAGCGCCTGCTGGGTGGAGAGCCCGCCGTGGAGCGCCAGCCGCCCGCGGTAGGCCGGCAGCAGCGCATCGACGTCCATCACCTCGGGCTGGAACGGGTTGAACAGGTTCAGCCCGATGCCCACCAGGTCGTCGAAGAGCTCGTCCACGTCGCCGCAGGAGTGGATGACCACGTACTTCCCGCCATCGTGCACGGCGGCGTACATGCGGGCGAGCTCCGGCAGCACAAACTCCCGCCACAGCCCCGGCCCCATCAGCACCCCCTTCTGGGAGCCCCAGTCGTCGCCGAAGTAGACCGCGTCGATGTCGTGCTTCACCGCTTCCCGCACGAGGGTGATGTTCCAGTCCGCGATGCGGCGGAGCAGCTCGCGCACGAAGTCGGGATGCTCCAGGAAGTCCATCATGAGCGCTTCCATGCCCCGCAGGGTCCAGGCGCGCTCGAAGAGGCTGAAGCCGATGTTGAAGACGCGAAAGCGGTCGTCCGCTTCGCGAAGGGCGCCCTCGATGTCGGGAAAGTGCGTCGGGGCGAACGGATCGGGAAATGCAAAGTCGTCCAGCGTCGGTTCCGGCAGCACCTGCCCTTCCACGACGCCGATGTCCTTGTCGACCGACCGGTCCCAGACCACGCCGAAGTGATCCCGGACCCGGTCGCCCTCCAGCGGCTCCATGGATCCGACCGGCATGGCGAGGAAGTGCGTCCCGGTCCGTCCCCACCACCCGTCGCCGAAGTGGGCCTGCAGCTTTTCGGCCGCTTCGCGGGTGAATCCGCAGGTCCAGGGGACGTACGGAGGCGTCTTCCCCTCCAGGACCAGGCGGACCACCTCGCGCCGGGTCATCCCGCTTCCTCCACCGTCCTGTCCTCGGCCGGGTAGAGATACCGCCCGCACCCCGGACAGCGCACCAGCTCGCGCCCGACCAGCACCTGGTTCTGCAGATTGGGGCTCGGCTGGACGTAGCAGCCCTGGCAGGCGCCGTCCCGCATCTCGACCAGGGCCACGCCCTTGCCGGTGCGGATGACGCGTTCGTAGGTCGCCAGGTCTTCGGCGGGGACTTCGGCGGCGAGGGCCTTGCGGCGGTTCTTGATGTCTTCGGCCTGGGGGAGGAGATCGGCCTCTTCGGCGCTCACCTCGTCGCGGACGCGCTGGAGTTCGGCTTCGGCGGCGGCGGCGGTCTCCTTGATCGCGGCAATCTCCTCGTTGAGGACATCGATCCGCTCCATCGCTTCCAGGCTTTCGGTTTCGAAGCGCTCCCGTCGGCGGTCGACCTCGGCGATGGCGCCGCGGACGAGGTTGTACTCCTTGTTGTTCTTGACGGTGTTGAGGCGTTCTTTCAGCTTGTCGATTTCGGCTTCGACCGTCTTCATCTCCAGCCCGGCGGCGTCGGCGTCGGCCTGGAGCCGCTGGCGTTCGGCCTGCTTGGCGGCGACGGCGGCCTGCGCGTCGGCGAGGACTTTCTCCTTGGCCTCCTGCTCGCGGGGCCCGGCTTTCAGCTTCCGCTTGACGGCGATGTACTCGGTGTCGATGGACTGCAGATCCAGGAGCTTTTTCAGCGTTTGGTTCATCGGGCCTCCTGCCTCTCCGGTTGTGCTTGAAGGCTCAAGTCTCGACGGCGTCCTCCAGGAAGCCCTCCAGGCGGCGCGCCCGTACGGGGTGCTGCAGCTTGGCGAGGGCCTTGGCTTCGATCTGGCGCACGCGCTCGCGCGTCACGTTGAACTTGCGTCCCACTTCTTCGAGAGTGTACGTATAATCATCTCCGATGCCATAGCGCAAGCGGATAATCTCGCGTTCGCGGAAATTGAGCGAACCGAGCACCGACTCCATCTTGTCCTTCAACATCTCGTAGCTCGCCACGTTGACGGGGCTCTCCGCGGCCTTGTCCTCAATGAAATCGCCGAAGTGGCTGTCGTCCTGGTCCCCGCTGCCGATGGGGCGGTCGAGGCTGATCGGCTGCTTGCTGATCTTCATCACCCGCCGCGCCTCGCCGACGGGGATGCCGGCCTCGTTGGCAATCTCCTCGATGGTGGGCTCGCGGCCGAGGCGCTGGACCAGCAGCTTCGTGATGCGGCGGAGCTTGCTCATCGTCTCGATCATGTGCACCGGAATGCGGATGGTGCGGGCCTGGTCGGCGATGGAGCGGGTGATGGCCTGCCGGATCCACCAGGTGGCGTAGGTGCTGAACTTGTAGCCGCGGCGGTACTCGAACTTCTCCACCGCCTTCATGAGCCCGCTGTTGCCCTCCTGGATCAGGTCGATGAAGTGGAGGCCCCGGTGGCGGTACTTCTTCGCGATCGAGACCACCAGGCGCAGGTTGCCGCTGGAGAGGGCCTGCTTCACCGCTTCGTAGAGGCGGAAGCGGCGCTCCACCTGCTTCGCGCGGACGTGCAGGCGGTGCGGCGGCTCCTTCACCTCCAGGAGCAGCTTGTCCAGTTGCGCCTGGCTGCTTTCGATGCGGCGCTTCTCCATCGCCGACTGGCGCGCGCCCTTGCTGGTGATCTGCCGGATCTCCAGCTCCAGCTCCTTGATCCGGCGGGAGTAATCGCGCAGGCGGTCCTTCAGCGGCAGCAGGTCCTTGGTCGGCAGGCCCAGCTCCTCGATGAGGCGCCCGGTGCGCACGCTCCGCTCCCGCATGCGCATCAGCGTCCGGCCGCTGCCCTCGCGCCCTTCCTCCTCGGCGCGCCGGAGGCGGCGGAAGTCCCGGAGGTTGAGCTTCTGCATCGCCTGCAGCGTCTGGTGGTGCCCCGGCAGCCGCGCCTTGATCTCCTCCTTGCCCAGACCGCTGGGGCTGGTGGTCCGGATGATCTTGTCGAGGCTGGTGCGGTTCTTCTCGATGCTCTCGTGCAGCTCGGCGACGTGGTCGATCGCCAGCGGGCTCTGCAGCAGCCGCAGGCGGAAGCGCTTGCAGTACAGTTCGATCTGCTTCGCGAGTTCCACCTCGCGCTCCCGGGTCAGCAGCGGAATGCTGCCCATCTCCGAGAGGTACATGCGCACCGGATCGTGGATGTCCTCGATCGAGACTTCGGCCACCTCTTCCTTCTCGTCTTCGACCTCTTCTTCGTCCACGTCGTCCGGGTCGGCCACATCCTCGTCGTCGATGAGCGAAATGCCCCGTTCCGAGAGCGCGATGAGCGTCGCGTCGATGGCGGCAGCATCGTTGATGCTGTCGGGCAGCGCCTGGTTGAGCTCCGAGTAGGTCAGCAGGCTCTTGTCCTTCAGGCGCTCCACCACTTCGTTCAGGACGGCTTCGTCCACAGCCATGGATTCGGTCTCCGCTATCGGTCGTTCCATCCGTCGGGCCACGGCCCCCGGACCGTTCGTCGGCGCGAGTCGGGTCCCGGCACGTTCAGGCCGCGGATCCGTCGATCGCCCCGGAAGCGGCCTCTTGCCGCAGCTCCTGGATCTCCCGCAGAAGGGTGGCGAGCTGCGCGGTGAGTTCCGCCACGCGGTCGCCGTTCCCGTCCATCTGCGCGCCGTGCAACTCACGGCGAAGATCGTCGCATTCCCGTTCCAGCCGGCGCAACCGCGCGCGGCAGAGCAACTCCACCAGCTCCGCGTCGCGCAGCTCCGGGCCGTCCTCGGCCGGCATCAGCAGGTCCGACAACAGCCGGCTCGCGTCCGGATGCTGAATCCGGTCAAAGACGCGCGCGGGATCCGGCGCCTCCCCGTCGTTCCACGCGTCGTGGAGCTCCGCCGCGGCTTCGCGGAAGAGCTCGCCGCTGAACTCCTCCGGCGGCAGCGCCTGGCAGATCGCGTCGCCCCACGCCCCGCTCCGGAGCATGTACTGCAACAGCCGCCGCTCCACCGCCGTCCCCCCCCCCCCCCCGCCCGCCGACCGCCCCCGTCCCCCCGTCCGGCGCCCCCCGCCCGCCCCCCCGCCCGCCTCCCGCCGCCCCCCCCCC
>CAZKKD010000302.1:0-2757 GCA_964553265.1 uncultured Planctomycetales bacterium
GTGCCCCGCCTCCCGGACCGGCTCGATGCCGGGGGCGAGGTGGAGCGCCAGCGCAAGGGCGTGCGTGCCGCGTCCGGTCAGCTCGTCCTCGATGCGCAGGCGCGTCGGCCCCAGCGTCCAGGTCCGCCGGTGGAGCACCCCCCGGTGGCGGTAGCCGTCATGCAGGGCGCTGAAGACGGGCGGCCCGTCCGCCGGCGCCTGGAGGCCTGCCTCCCGGATGCGCGCACGCCGGCCGACGCGGAACCCGCCCCAGACCTCGCTGCTGTTCTCGCCGTCGACCGCGACGGTGTTGTGCGCCGCAGTGCCGCGTTGGCGGAGGCGTTCGGCGCTGGCGCCGTACTGGCTGACGCCGGTGTCGACCAGGAGGCGTCGGCCCCGCAGGCTCAGTTCGAACCCGAGCGTGTCGGCGTGCGCGTGCCCCGGCTGGTGGTCCGGGCCGATGGGCCCGCCGTCGGCAAACAGGACCGCGCTCCCGCGGGCGAGCCGCGCGATGCCGGTTGTCGGCAACCACTCCGCCGCGGACGGCGACGGCGGCGGGCGGAAGCCGAGGCGCTCCGCATAGGCGAACAGGTCCGCCGGAGCGGTCGCGATGCCGTGCGCCGCATCGTTGAAGAGCGCGATCCCGCCGTCCGGGTGGGTCAGCCGCCCGAGCCAGCCGAGCATGGCCGGAATGCGGTCCCGCCAGGCAGGCGTCGGCGCCTCGTGACTCCGCAGGAGGTTGAGCACGTCCAGCGCATCCTCCAGCACCAGGGCGTGGTACATGGGGCTCCGTTCCTCGTGGCCGCCGTCGTCCAGGATCTGCCGATCCAGCTCGCGGGCCAGGAGGGCGTCGCCGGCCGCGCGCCAGCCGTCCGCCTCTTCGCCGGCGAAGAACCAGCCCGCGAAGAGAAGCGCCTTCGCGTTGGCGATGAGGTGGTTCCCCTGCAGGTGATGCTCGATCCGCTTGGCCAGCCAGCGCGCCTGCACCGCCAGGCTGTCCAGGAGCGCGGGGTCCCGGTCGCCGTGGAGCAGCATCCACGCAATCCAGTTCGGGAGGCGGCGGGAAACCGGATAGGGCTCCCAGCCCGGCGCCGTCCCCGGCGGGTGTTCGGCCATCCAGCGGACGAGCAGGGCCTTCTGCCACGCCAGCCGTGCGACCGCGTCCGTGGCCGTAAGGTCATCGAAGTAGTGGAGGTGGTACAGCCACAGACGGTCGCGGTCGGCCGCGGTCCAGTCGTCGCTGCTGGCCACCGTCCCGGGTTCGTTGAGCAGCGTCACCGTTTCCGGGCCGGTCAGGCAGGGCGGGTGCGGAGCGAGCGGGACCAGTTGCCGCTGCGGGCTGCGGACCGGCGGAGCGGGGCGAAGGTCGGGGCGGGCCGGGGTCAGGCGACGCGTCAGGCGGTTGGTTGCCTGGACCGCGCGCAGATGCCGGACCGTCCGCCACAGGCGTCCCGCGTTCACGGCCGCAGCATCCCGGCGGCGTCGAGGGTGCGCTCGGCCACCTCGAGGATCTGCTCGAACGGGATGGGCGATTCCGCGCCCGTCCGGAGCGCGTCCACGAACGCGGCCGCGCAGGCGCGCTGCCCCTTGTCGAGCCGCCACAGCCGCGCCGGCTTCAGCGCCCTGGCCGCGTAACTCTGCAGGCGGCGGAAGTTGTCGAGGACAAACGTTTCCCCGCCGCAGGTGGCTTCCAGGCGCTCCTTCGGAACGCCCGGGTGGCCGTTGGCGAAGTAGTGGATCGCCCCGGTCGATCCGTTGGCGAAGCCGAGGAGCAGGTTCGCGCTGTCGCACGGCACCGCGTCGGGGCGGGGCAGGCCCACCGCCTCCAGGCGCGCGATGGGGGCGTCGGCCAGCCAGCGCAGGAGATCGACGAAGTGGACCGCCTCGCCCACGATGCGCCCGCCGCCCACCGCCGGATCCTGCGTCCAGTGGTCGGCCGGGATGGCCCCGGCGTTCACCGTCATGACAAAGGCCTTCGGCAGCGGCGTCTCCGCCAGGTGCGCCCGCAGCGCCACCGCCTGGGGGGCGAAGCGACGGTTGAAGCCCGCCATCAGGATGGGCGGTCGTTCGCGGTCGGCCGCGGCGGCGTAGGCGGTGCGGAGCGCTTCCACATCCGCGCGCGTCAGCGCCACCGGCTTTTCGACAAAGACATGCTTGCCCGCTTCCAGGGCGCGGCAGGCGAGCGCCGCGTGCGTATCGTGGCGGGTGGCGATGATGACCGCGTCGACCGTCTCGTCGGCGAAGACGGCGTCCGCGTCGGTGGACGCCTGTTCGAAACCCGCTTTCTCGCCCACCGTGGCGGCGCTCGTACCCCCGCTGGAGACGAGGGTCTTGAGGCGTGCGCCCGTCTTCGCGAACGCGGGCAGCAGCACCCGGCCCGCGTAGTTGCCCGCGCCGATGCAGGCGAGAACCGGCTGGTCCGCCGGCGCGGCGCGGCGCGGCTGCGGCAGCGTCACGGTACGGGCGTTCGCCGCCGCGGCGTCGGCGGTTGCATCGTCGTCCGGGGCCGGTTCGGGATATTCCAGCAGGATCCCCAGCGCGTCGGCCCGCTCGGCCAGGAGGTCGTAGGCATGCGTTGCTTCGGCAAACGGGAGCCGGTGGCTTACCAGCGGCGCCGGGTCCAGCCGTCCGCCCGCCATCAGGTCCAGCACCGCCTGCAGGTTCCGTTCCTCGGTCCAGCGCACGTGGCCGTAGGGGTAGTCGTGCCCCGCGTCCTCGTAGGCGGGGTCGTACCGGCCGGGCCCGTAGCTGCACGAGACCTGGAGAGAGATCTCCTTC
>CAZKKD010000302.1:2767-5412 GCA_964553265.1 uncultured Planctomycetales bacterium
GCTGCGCGCCGTCGGTCGGCGGACGGTGGCGGGGGGGGGAGGCGGGGCCCGGCGCCGCGGGGGGGGGGGGGTACCGGGCGGGCCCGTGGTGGCACGGGACCGGGGGGGGGGTCTCCTTCTCGTAGAACGGCTTCCGGTTGAGCTCCACCCCCACCGGGCCCACCAGGACCACCCGCCCGCGCGGGCGGCACATGGCCGCGGCGGGCTGGGGCGGCTTGCTGCTCTGGCTGGCGGCCGCGACGATGACCAGGTCCGCTCCCCGGCCGCCGGTGGCGTGCAGGACCGCCGGCACCGGGTCCTCGTGCTCCATCAGGTTGAACGTTGTGGTCCCCATCGCTTCGGCCAGGGCCAGGCGCGCACGGGCGTAGTCGAGCCCGAGCGTCCGGCAGCCGTTGGCGTGGAGGCACTGCACCGCCAGGAGACCGATGAGGCCGAGGCCGCTCACCACCGCGGTCTCGCCCAGCGTCGGTTCGGCCAGGCGCAGGCTCTGGAGCGCAATCGCCCCGGCCACCGCAAACGCGCCGTGCTCGTCCGGCACCCCGTCGGGGATCGGCGCCACCAGGCGCTTGGGGACGCAGACGATCTCCGCGTGCGGGCCGTTGCTGGCCACGCGGTCGCCGGGCGCAAGGTCGGTCACCCCCGCGCCGACCTCCAGCACCACGCCCGCGTTGCAGTAGCCCATCGCGAGCGGGCTGTCCAGCTTGCCGAGAATGGCGTCGACCGTCGGCAGCAGGCCGTCGGTCCGGATGCGGTCGAGCGCCTGGCGGACGCGCTCGGGTTGCTGGCGCGCCTTCGACAGCAGGCCGCCGCGGCTGAACTCCACCAGCATCCGCTCGGTCCCCGCCGAGATCAGCGTCCGGCGCGTGCGGATGAGCACATGCTCCGCCGGGCACGACGGCCGGGGGGCGTCCGCGATGCGCGTTTCACCCGTGCGAAGGTGCTGCAGGACCTGCTTCATCGCATCCTCTCTCTGCATCCCGGGTTGCGTCCGCGCCGGCGTCCGCTCCGTACGCCAGCGCCGCCTGCCGGGCCACGAACAGTATGACGACCCCCGCCGCGTGTGTCAACAAGCGCCGGTACTGCGCCGCCTCCTCGGTCGCCAGCGACCCGGCCGCGTAGATCACCGCCGTGCCCGCCAACAGCAGCGCCAGGTGCTGCGATTCGCGGTCGCCCCGCCGGCGGATCAGCCAAAACGCCAGCCCGGCAAGGAGATACGGCCCCCACAGAAACGTCCCCTTCCGGAGCTCCCCGTCGTCGATCGGCAAGAGATAATGCACCACGTCCGCCGCCACCGCGCGGTAACTCTCCGGATCATCCATCCAGTCCACCATCCGCGCCAGCCCCCGCTCCCGATCGTCGGTCCGCAGCACCAGGAGCCGCGTCTTGCCGCATTCGCCGCGGTGCATGAGGGCCACCCAGGGGAGGACGAGGAGGGCGGTGCTGATCGCGTAGAGGGCTAACGGCTTGGCAATGATAGAGATACGATTCCGAAAGGGGGCGCGGTGTTCATCCCCTGCACGGCGCCAGACGGTGAGAGCGGTGACGGCGGCGAGGACGGCGGCGGGGGCGAACGTTTCGCTCTTGACGGCGCAGAGGATGCCGGCGAGGAGGGCGGAGAGTGTGATCCAGCCAGTCCTAACCCCTTCTCTTGAATAGAGAAACGCCATCGTTGCGAAGCCGAGGACGAGCGCGGCGGGGATCTCGGCGGTGCCGTCGAGGCCGACGCGGCCGAAATGTGGGGTCGTGATCGTGAGGAAGGTGAAGACAAGGGCGAGGTTACGACCGTAGCGGCGGTGGAGGAAGCCGTAGAGTGCGAGGGCGAAATCGAGAAGGAGAATGACGAGGAAACTCTTGCAACCAAATTCATCCCAACGGGTTAGGAGACCCGCGTAGAGGAGTTCGTTGGCGTGCAGGAAGAGCGGGTAGTTGCTGTGCGTGGCCTCCGCGAAGTAGGTTGCATCCGGAAGTCCATGGTACCAGAGGAGTTTGGCATTCCCGGCCCACTGCACCCAGTCGTCCTGCCGGTTGACCGGACGCCAGAAGGTGGCGAGAAAGAGGTAGACGGTTTCGGCGGCGATGGCGATGCCGAGAACGGCCTGCCACCAGCGGATCCGTGGACGGAAAACAGGGGGGGTACGGCCGTGAAACTGCGTCGCCACCCCGTCTTGAGGGGGGGTACGTCTGTCACGCGGCGACGAAAAGCGGGACAAACGGGACGCCAGGGTGGTATCGGACCGCCGCGCAGGCGGGCGGCGATCCAGGCGACCGGGAGGAGCGCGCGGGAGAAGATCGGATGCGCGGGCGCGCCGCCCAGGTAACCGATGTAGGTCGCGAGCGTCACCCCCCCCATCCCGAGCGCCCCGGCAAAGCCGATGCGCGCGGCCAGCCCGGCGCCGTCGCGCTGGCCGAGGACGGCGCGCACGCACCCGAGGCCGAGGGGGGCGCCGGTGGGGAGGATGGTGGAGAGGAGACGCGGGCGGCTGAGAGAATTCGTTTCGTTGGTCGGATCCCGGGGGTGGCTGCCTCTGACTAACGGAACCGTGCCCTGCAGGTTCTGCGGTTGCCCACGGCCCTGTCCGACCGTACGACGGGGATACCAAGTGTCAACAATCGACGGAAAGATCGACCATATGACGCAGGACGCC
>CAZKKD010000303.1:0-5400 GCA_964553265.1 uncultured Planctomycetales bacterium
GGCCCTGCGTCTCGTGGGCGTGGATGCCGTCGTAGAAACGCAGGTCGGCCGGGAAGCCGCGGGTCACCTCCACCACGAGGTCGCCGTCGCGGCCGAGGGTGCTCTCCTCCGCGACGAGGAGGGCGGGCTGCTCCGCGTACAGGGTGGCGGTGAAGACGTAGCGGCGGTCGTCGTGCAGATCGATGGTGTAGCGGTAGCGGGCGAAGACGGGGCCGGCGGTGACGAGAGCGGCGTTGACCTCGGGCGGGGTCTCTTCCCGCGCGACGACGTCGGGATGGAGCCGGCGGATGCTGTCGCGATCGTGTGCGAACCAGCCGGTCTTGGGGAGCCGGATGCTGCTGCCCATGCGGGGCTGGCCATCGGGGCCGACCACGGCGACCAGCGGACCGTCGATGCGCCAGGCGTCGCCGTCGTCCCGGACGGCCGGCGCGGCGGCGAGACGGAAGGCGGCGCAGCCGTTGCGGAGCTCAAACCAGCCGGGGGCGGCAGCCGTGGTCACGGGCGCCGGAGCCTCCTTGTCCGTGTCCGGCGCATCGGGGCCGGCCGGGCGGAGCGTGAGGGTCTGGCCCGCGCGGAGGGTGAGACAGGCGGTGAGGGCGTTCCGGTCCGGATCGTACTGGCAGGGAAGGGGCGCGTCCGCGCCGGCGAGCGTACCGACGGCGTCGGGATCGGCCAGCGTATCGGGCACGTCGAGATGGACGAGTTCACGCTCCCAGTCGTGATCGAGGCGTTCGGTCAGGATCCATTCGATGTCGGCCATGGCGGGGTCTCCTCGGCGGGGCGGACGGTACGGAAGGGCGCGACGCCGCGCCCGGTTCCGCGCATCCAGCAAAGCGCATGCGGCCGGAAAATGCAAGTGTTGAGCGCGGCGACCAGGGGCATTCGGTTCTCCCTCTCCCGCTGGGAGAGGGCCGGGGTGAGGGCGTCCCGACTTGAAAATCCCCTCACCCTGACCCTCTCCCAGAGGGAGAGGGGAGCTTTTGCCGAACCGGCGCCGCCGGGCTCGGAACGGAATGGGGGAATGGAATGGCCCTGCGGAGCGATCGTATGCCGCCGCCACGGTGATGCCGACCATGGACGTACGCACGGCAGGACGCAGATGCGCAGGGACCGGTGGCGATGGATAGTGCTTTGCGGCAGGGTGCGGATACAGTAGGGTGGACGGCATGAATGCTGCCGGTTCCGGACAGAATGGATCCGTCGCCGATGGTGGAACGCCGCCGGACGCGGAGGTGTGCAGGCCCTTGCCGCGCGGACTGCTGATCGTGGAAGCGGTGGCGTGGGCGGCGTGGTGCCTGGCGGCGCTGGTTGCGGCCGCGTGCGCGGGGCTGGGCGGGAGCGGCGCCGGGGAGCTGCTGGACGGGACGGGGGCGTTGGCCGCGCGGCTGGAGCGGTGGCTGGCGCTGACGTTCTGGGCGCCATGTGCGGCGACGCTCTTTCCCGTCGCCATCTGCGGCCTGCGGAGGCGCTTCCGCGCCGCCGTGCTGGCCCTGGCCGCGCCGGTGGCGGGGTTGATCGCGACCGCCGTGCTGGGGGTCCTGCTCCTGCTCGTCCTCGGCGGATGGCGCCTCTTCTTCGGGGCAGCGCCTTCGTGAGGATGCGGCCCGCCGGGCGGGGGCGCGCTACTCGGGATGGGCGAAGACCATGGCCTGGACCTCGACGCCGTCGAGGGCGTTCAGCTTGTCCTTCAGCTCGAAACACTTTTCTTCTTCGCCGAAGAGCTCGAGCAGGATGAGGCCGCGGTCGGAGCAGGCCGCGTTGTCGACGTGGTGCAGGCCGAGGCGGGTCTTGATGTGGCAGCCGTACTCGGTGAAGAGCTCCTGCACCTGCGGGGCGTGGCGGGTGCGGCCGCTGACGTGCACGCCGAAGACGATGTGCTTCTCCATGGCGGTTCCTTTCATGTCTGGACGCGGGGCGCCCTGCATGGACACGGCCGCGCCGGTCAGCGATCGGCGGTTTCGGCGAAATCGGCGAAGGACCAGAGGGCCTCGGTGACGTCCTCGCAGGAGGTGATGAAGCTGTCGACGCCGAGGAGTTCCATCACCTCGCGGACCGCGTCGGTGAGCCCGACGAAGCGGAGATCCCCCCAGACCTCGAGGACCTGGGCGCGGACCTCGATGATGGCGCCGATGGCGGCGCTGCTGATGTACTCGGCGCCGGACATGTCGAGGATGAGGAGCCGCCCGGCGCTGCCCTTCTGATCGGTCACGTTCTGGAAGACCTGCTTCAGGATCGGGACGGTGTGGTGATCGGCCTGCCCCTCGAGCGCAATGACGGTGCAGAAGAACGAGCGGTCGAGCGTCTCGCGCCGCCAGCGGACGGTGAGCGTGCCCTCGTCGTCGGCCACCTCCACGGGGGTGCAGCCGGAGAGGGGGCGGACCTCGCGGATGATGTTGCGCAGAACCTGCACGCTGTCGGCGCCGAGGACCTCGTCGCGCACCATGAGCGTGAGGAAGCTGACCACCCGGCCGTGGCGCTCGTACTCCTCCTTCTGCCGGGCGCGGAAGGAAACGGTCTGCGGCTCGGCGAGGACGCCGGCGGTGACCAGGCGACCGCTGACGTCCTCGTCCTCGGCCTGCACCTCGCGGTAGCGACGGGCCGTTTCGTCGTCGGCGGCCGGGGCGGGGACCGGGGCGTCGGTGAGCGATTCCAGGAGCGACAGCCGGCGGCGGCGGCGCTCCTCCTCGTCGGCGTCGTCGTAGTCGACCCCGCCGTCGCTTGCGCCGGCGGCGGCGCGGCGGTAGATGCGCGAGGACATGCGCCGGCGGGCGCGGTTCTCGGCCTCCTCCAGCGCGGCGCGGCACTCGCCGAGGTGGTGCTCCAGCTCGTCCTCGGCAATCTCCAGGCGCTCGGCGAGGCGGAGGATGAGCTTCTTCTCCTTCTCCGAGATGCGCCCGTCGGCGAGGAGCATGGTGAGGATGTCGCGGAAGACCTCCAGCCGCTGGCCGCGGTCGCCGAAGAGCTGAATGCCCCCGCCCTCGCGGCGGTAGGCCTCGACGATGAGGTTGGCCTCGGCGAAGGGGATGCCGAGTTCGCGGCGCATCGTCTCGAGGTGGCGGCGCTGCGCCTGGGGCACCTCGCCCATCGATTCGGCGGCGATCATCATGTTGCGCCAGCGCCGGCGGGCGATCTCCAGGTCGGCGGGCGCGCCGGTGCGGCGTTCGGTGTCGCTGGTCATGGCTTCGTTTCCGTCTTCATGAGCAAGGGGCCGGCCGGGGCTCAGGCGTGCCCGTCGGCGGCGGATCGCAACAGCACCACCGCGTGCGCGGCGACCGCGTCGCCGAACCCGATGGCGTCGAGCTTCTCGTTCGTCTTGGCCTTGACGCTGACCTGGGTCGGCGCGCACTGGCAGACCCGGGCGATGCCGAGGCGCATCCCTTCCTTGTAGGGCCAGAGCTTCGGCTCCTCGAGGACGACGGTGGCGTCGATGTTGTTGACCTCCAGCCCGGCCTTGGCGACGTACCACAGCGCCCCGCGGACGAAGTCGGCGCTGTCGCGGTTGGCGTTCTTCGCGTCGGTATCGGGAAAGAGATCGCCGATGTCGCCCTGGCAGATCGCCCCGAGGAGCGCGTCGGTGATCGCGTGCAGGAGCGCATCGCCGTCGGAGTGCGCCGCCGGCCCGCGCTCGGCATCGATCAGCACCCCGCCGAGCACGAGGGGGTTGCCGGTCTCCATCCGGTGGATGTCGTAGCCCTGCCCGATCCGGAATTCCATGGCGCGGTCGTTCCCGTCGTCCTCAATAACGCAGCGCGCGCAACGCGCTGCCCGATCCGGTGCGCATTGTACCGGAGCCCCCGCCGCATCGCCAGCGAAATCCACCGGAATCCGGAGCGGCGAGGCGACTGGCCTCGGATTCGGGGAGTGCGCAAGGCGCCTTCGGGGAATCGGTTAGGACAATCGGCCGGGCCGCCTGGGCACGGAACGCGCCCGGGCGGGCGGCGCGGGGGCTGCGGGGCGCTTTGCTGTTGCCTCGACGCGGACGGTGCGCTATGGTATACCGTTTCGCGCCGGCGGCCGAGGCCGCCGCGCGCCCGTCGCCGTCCAGAACAGAGGAACGCACGCCATGGGATTCACCTGCGGCATCGTGGGGCTGCCCCGCGTGGGCAAGTCGACCATCTTCCGCGCCATCACCGCCGGCGGCGCCGCCGAGCACACGCCGCCGTCGAGCCCGCTGGAGCCGGACCGCCTGGTGGTGGACGTGCCCGACCCGCGGCTCGACGCGCTCGTGGCGCTCTACCACCCGAAGAGCACGGTCCACGCCAAGCTGGAGGTGGTCGACATCGCCGGCGTCCAGAAAGGCGCGAGCCGGGGCGAGGGGCTGGGCAACCAGTTTCTCGGGCACATCAAGGACACCGAGGCGCTCCTGCACGTGGTGCGCTGCTTCGACAACCCCAACGTCCCGCACGTCCACGAGACGCTGGATCCGGTCCGGGACGTGGAGGAGGTGGAGCTGGAGCTCGCCTTCAAGGACGCGGAGACGGTGGGCAACAAGATCACCCGCCTCGCGAAGAAGGCGAAGGGCGACAAGGACGCCGCCGCGGAACTGGCCGCCTGCGAGACGGTGAAGGCCGGGCTCGAGGCCGGCGCACCGGCGCGGGCGCAGGAACTTTCCGACGCGGAGCGCGCCGCGGTGCGCGAGTGCAACCTGCTGACGCTGAAGCCGGTCCTCTTTGTCGCGAACGTCGCGGAGGGCGAGGGCGAGGACGCCGCGCCGGTGCAGGCCCTCCGCGCCATGGCCGAGGCGACGGGGGCCGGGCTGGTGGCGCTGGCCGGCCGGGCGGAGGCGGACATCGCGGAGCTCGACCCGGAGGACCGGCAGGAATTCATGGACGCGCTCGGGGTGGCGGAACTCAGTCTCGACCGGCTCATCCACGAGGGCTACCGCACCCTGGGGCTGGCGACCATGTTCACGGCCGGGGAGGACGAGTGCCGGGCCTGGACCATCCGGGCCGGCTCGAAGGCGCCGCAGGCGGCCGGCAAGATCCACACCGACATGGAGAAGGGCTTTATCCGGATGGAGGTGACGCCGGTGGAGACGCTGCTGGAACTCGGCGGCGAGACGCAGGCCAAGGCCGCCGGCAAGACGCGCCTGGAGGGCAAGGACTACATCGTCCAGGACGGCGACGTGGCGGTGGTGCGCTTCGCCAAGTGACGACGCGCCTTGCGTTGCAGGCCCGTAAGGACGCGTCCCAAGAAGCTGTTTCAATACCTCGCGCGCTCGTGACTGCGTTCGGCGCGCTGCCTGGCGAGGCGCGAGGAGGAGGCATAGCGGGACGATGGTGACGACGAGCAACGAAGTCCAGGCGGTGCGCCGGACGCAGCCCTCCGGGTGGGCTGACGGGCGCATGTCTGCCGCGTTGCGGCGGCTCGACGATGTCCCGCATCGCCTTCGCCGCCGCG
>CAZKKD010000304.1:0-5373 GCA_964553265.1 uncultured Planctomycetales bacterium
ACTACAAGCGCCAGGAAGACGATTAGCGGAGCGGGGACCATCTTGCTGGCGAGAAGGATCAGGGTGACGGTAGTCATCAACAGGTTCCAAAGACCGAAACCGTTCGCCTGCATCAGGATGAGCGCGGCGACGGCAATCATGCCTCCCGCCACCGCGTTGACTCCCTTGAGCGAGATCCGGATCGCCCGGATCTTCTTGATGCTCTCCCATACGGGGTAAACGAAATAGATAAGCAGAAGCCCCGGCAGGAAGATCCCGATTCCCCCGGCAATAGCGCCAAGCACCTGCTCGACCGAAGACCCTCCCCGCGCGGCCATGCCGCCCGCATAGGCCGCAAAACTGAACATCGGGCCGGGGAGGCCCTGAACCAGGCCGTAGCCGGTCAGGAACTCGTCATTGGTCATATAGCTTCTGATTTCCACCAATTCGCTGTGCATGACCGGCACGACAACCTGGCCGCCGCCGAATACCAGATACCCGTACCGATAGAAACTCTCGAAAAGCCGGATGATCTGAACATCGAACGAAGCGGACAGGACCAGCGCCCCAAGTGCAAAGAGGACGAATAGGAATAAATAGCGCCATGGCGGGTTAATGGCGGTTCTGTTCCAGATGCCGGTTTCCCGCGAGACGAGAATGCTGACAATCCCGCCCACGATCAGCACCAGCGGGAAGATCCATGGCGAACGGATGAAATATGTGCTAACTGCGCCGAAGACCATCAACAGGAGCGTCATTCTGTCGGTGACGACCTTTTTGCCGATCCGCCAGGCGGCCAGGATGATAAACCCTACGGCCATGGGGCCGATGAATCGCAGAATATCCGCCGAAACCTGTGTCGCCGAGAGAAATGCGTACAGGAAAGAGAGCGCCGTCATAACCACCAGCACGGGCGCGGCCCACACCAGCATGGTCAGGAAGGCCCGCCATGGCCCGCCTGTTTTATACCCGATGGAAACAATCGTCTGGGTGCTTGTCGGCCCCGGAAGGATGCTGCACAGGGCGAGGAGTTCGACCAGTTCTTCCTCGGTCAGATATTCCCGCTTGACGACCATCTGATCCAAGAAGACACCCAGGTGCGACTCGGGGCCGCCATAAGCGCCAAGCGAACAGATCAACACGTCTTTGAGGAAGGAACGGGTGGGTACGCCTGGCTTCCGGGCAACCGGGCTCGCGGCATCATCGCTTTCGTTGGTCACGATCTGCCTCCTTCTTGTACCGCTACGCGCAAGAGCGTATCCGCCTTTCGTTCCTGGCCTCATCCCCTATTTTCGGTTCGGCGGCGCATTATCTTTCGCGGCCGGACAGGCGTTCCAGCGTGTGCGATTCGACACCGCCGGACGGCAGGGCTGCCGGTCACTATTGCCGATGGGCATTTCGGGAAAGAATCACGTACATGCACGGCATGAGGAAGAGCGCGCCGATGGCTTCGGTAGCGAGGCCGCCGATGGCGCCGACCGCCATGGGCTGGAGCATGTCGGCTCCCTCGCCGAGGTTGAGCGCCAGCGGCACGAAGCCGATCATGGTGGTCACCGTGGTCATGAGTCGCGGACGCAGGCGGATCTTCCCGGCCTTGCAGACCGCCTCCACCGGATCCAGCCCCTCGTCCTCGCGCAGTTCACGCGCGAACGTCAACAGCAGCACACCGTCGTTCACGGTCAGCGCAAGCACCACCAGAATGCCGATGAGAACCGTCGCGCCGAAGGAGAGCCCCGCGAGGTACAGGCCGAAGACGAGCCCGGTCATGCAGAAGGGCGCGGATGCGAGGATGAGCGCTGGAAGCGACACGCTGTTGAACTGCACGGTCAGCACGATGAAGGAGAAGAAGACGGCGAAGCCGAGGACGGCGAAGAGCACCTCCCGCATGTCGGCCATCATCTCGGCGCTACCGCCGAAGTCGAAGGCGTAACCGGCGGGAACATCCATCCCGGCCAGCGTCTCCCGGAGAATCGCGACCGCGCTGGCCAGATCCGCCCCGGCCGCGTCTGCCTCGACGGTGATCTGCCGGACCTGGTTTTCCCGGACGATCTCCACGGGGCCGGTGGCTTCCACGACCTCGGCCACGTCGCGCACGCGCACCTCGCCGCCTCCAATGCGGGCCACGACCAGATCCTCCACGTCGCGCCGCGCGGTCAGACGCTCCTCCGGCACCACCGCGCGGATGTCGTAGTACTCCCCGCCTTCGCGGTAGCGGCTGGCGACCGCCCCGGTAACGAGTGACCGCAGCGTCCAGGCCACGTCGGAGACGGAGATACCCAGTTCCGCAGCCTTGACCCGGTCCACCCGCACCCGGTATTCCGGGCGGGATAGATCCATCGACACGTTGACGTTCTGGAAACGGCCCATGCCATTCAGCGTTTCGGCGGTACGGCGGGAAAGGTCGGCCAGCGTCTCCATGTCCTGTCCGCGCACCTTGACGATCACGTCGGCCGCGCGCATGCCGTGAATGCCCTTGATCGGCAACTGCCGCACCATGGCCATGCCGCCGGGGATCGCGATCTTGCCGATTTTCGGGCGCAAGCTCTGCACATACGCTCCGGTGCCGATGCTGCGCTCCCCCTTGGGCACAAGCTGGATGTCGATCTGGCCTTCGTTGGCGATCTCGTAAGTGGTAAGTCCTTTCACCTGCCCGCCCGCGAGCGTGAGGGTGCTGGCGATCAGGGGGTCTCCTTCCAGCATCTTCTCGATCCGGGCCAGGGCCTTGTCCGTTTCCGCCACCGACGCTCCGGTGGGGAGTTTGACCTTGACCATGACGCGGCCGTCATCCACGAGCGGCAGAAATTCCCCGCCCACGGAACCAAGCAGCAATACCGCCAGTGCCAGCAGGCTGACAAAGCCGAGCAGCACCAGCCAGCGTCCGCGCACGGCCAGACGAAGAGAACCCTCATACAGGTCGGCAAAACGGGCATAGGCGCGCTCGAACCCGTTGGCCGAATCCGTCCGTATATGGCCGAGAAAGAGGGTGGAGATCATCGGCGTCAGGAAGACGGCCATGCCGAGACTCACCACCACGATCCCGGCAATGACGAGGATCAACTCGCGGAAGAGAAGACTTGTCAGGCCCGGCACGAGCAAAAACGGCACGAAGAGCGCCAGGAAGGAAACGGTGGCCGCGACAATGGCCGGGCCGACCTCGCCGGCCGCGTCCACGATCAGTTCCCGGATGGATTGATTCGGTTTTTCCCCGCGCAGGCGGGTGATGTTCTCGACCACGACGAGGGAATTGTCCAGCACCACGCCGATGGCGACCACCAGCCCGCCAAGGGAGAAGATGTTGAGCGAGAAGCCCGCCACCTTCATCAGGCCGAAGTTGATGAGCAATGTCAGCGGCATGGCAATGGCCATCACCGCCACTTGCCGAACGCTGCCAAGAAAGAGGTAGACCACGACCACCAGCAGGATCATGGCCTGGATCGCGGAGCCCCGCACCCCGGCCAGCGCGCCCTCCACGTAGTCGGCCTGGTTCTCCAGAATGCTAAGCTCAACGCCCTCGGGGAAGGCCGGGGCGAGTTCGTTCAGCGTCCGCTCCACGGCACGGGCCACCTTCACGGTGTTGGCTTCCGCCTCCTTGAACACGGAGACCTTGACGCAGGGACGACCGTTCAGGCGGGTTACAACGCGAGCGTCCTCGTGCCCGTCCGTTACCTCCGCGATGTCCCGGAGGTAGAGCTTGCGCTCGCCCCGACGTATCAGCACCACATTGCGGATTTCGTCCAGGCTCTCGAATTCCCCGGTCGTGCGGGCGATGATCTCTTGGCGGCCCACCGTAAGGCGGCCGCCGGTCTGCTCCACGTTCTCGGCAGCCAGCCGCGTCAGCACGCTTCTGAGGGCGAGACCGTGTTTCTCCAGCGCCACCGGGTCGATGCGGATGCGGATTTCCCGCTCCAGTCCGCCGGTCACCTCGGTGCCTGCCGCGCCCCGCGCCGAGAGGATGCGGTCCTGCAACCAGTTGTCCGCCCATTCGCGCAGGCCCACCGGGCCGAGCCGCTCGGAGGAAACCGCCACCTGCATGACCGGAAGCTGCGACGGGTCGGCCTTGAAGGCGAAGGGTTCGTCGATGTCGTCGGGAAGGCTTCCGCGCGCCCGCGTGAGGACGGCCAGCACGTCCTGGAACGCCACGTCCACGTCCGTGCCGTACGCGAAGCGCACGTCCAGCGAGTACAGTCCCTCGCGGCAGGAGGACTCGACGGCGTCCAGATTATCCACCGTGGCCATGAGCCGTTCGAGAGGGTCGGCAATGTCCTTGTCGATTTCTCCGGGGGTGGCGCCTTGCCAGCGGATCGAAACCTTGACCAGGGGATAGGTGACCTCGGGCAGGTAATCCACGGGCAGGCGCAACAGGCCGTACACGCCCAGTACGATCAGGGCCAGGGCGATGGCCCCGGTGGCCAGACGTCTGTGTACGGCATAGGCGGTGATGCGCATGAGCTACTCCGCCTTCCGTTTCTTCGCGCCCGGCTTTGTTGTGTCCGACCCTTCGGGCTTCTTGCCGCCGCCCGCCACCCGCACCGTCGCGCCGTCCTTCAGCTTCCCGCCCCCGGCCACGACCACCTGTTCTTCCGCCTCGACGCCGGAACGAATCTGCACGCGTTCCTCGTCCTCGATACCGGTGACAACCTCCCGCCGTGCGGCGGTGCCGTCACGGATGACGAAAAGAACGGGTTTGCCATTTGGAAGCGTTCGCAGCGCCGCGCGGGGCACCACGACCGCCTTGTCGGCGCGCTCCAGTTCCAGTTCGATGCGAGCGAACATGCCGGGAGCGAGAGCGGGCGCGTCGCGCAATGTGAACTCAACGGTGCGGGTGCGCAATTCGCGGTCGAGATCGGGATAAACGCGGGTGATGCCGGCGCGGAACGCCTGCTCCGGAAAGGCGTCCAGATGAATGCGCGCCGTCATGTCGCGTAGAACTTCGGCGGCGAAGCGTTCGGGCACGGCGGCGCGGACGACCAGTTCCGCAGGATCGAAGATCTCGATGAGAGGCGCGCGAGGCGAAACGTAATTGCCGTCATGCACCATGACGCGGGAGACGATGCCGTCCCAGGGCGCTTCCACCCGGTAGTCGCGCACGTTTTCCTCGGCTTTGGAGAGCGCCGAGACGACGCGCTCGTATCGAGAGCGGGCCGCGTCCAACTGAGTGGGCGGTACCACTTTCTGTTCGAGGAGCGACCTGGTGCGTTCAAGCTCCTCCTTCTCCTTGCGCAGGTCTTCCCGTGCGGCGGCAAGCGCGGCCTCGGCCGCCTGTTGCCGGCCTACGGTCAGGAGCACCGCGCCCTTCTTGACCGAATCTCCCTCGCGCACCTTCAGGTTCTGCACCGGCCCTTCCGCCGGGGAGGCGAGAACCGCCACGCGCACCGGCTCGACCGAACCCGTCAG
>CAZKKD010000305.1:0-5364 GCA_964553265.1 uncultured Planctomycetales bacterium
GCCGCGGCCGCCGGCGCGGCCGCAACCAACACCGCCACCGGGACCGGTGAGGACGCGATGACGACCGAGCCCACGCGGCCCCTCCAGACCGCGGTCGGCGCGCTCGCGCTGACCACCCCCGTGCTCACCGCCTCCGGCACCTTCGGGAACGGGACCGAATACGGTGCGTTTTACGATCTGCGCCGCCTCGGGGGGCTCGTGACCAAGAGCGTCACCCCCCGCGCCACCCGGGGCAACCCGCCCCCCCGCATCGCCGAGACCCCGGCCGGCATGCTGAACGCCATCGGCCTGCAGAACGACGGGGTCGAGGTCTTTCGCGCCACGCACCTGCCGGCCCTCCGCACCGCGCTCTCGCCCGCCCCCGCCGGCCGTCCGCCGACCCGTACGGTCGTCAATGTGGCCGGCCACGCGGCGGCCGACTATGCCGCGGTGGTCGAGGCGCTGGAGGGCGAGGACGGCATCGACGCGCTGGAGATCAATGTCTCCTGTCCGAACGTCAAGAGCGGCGGCATCGCCTTCGGGGTCGCGCCCGCGTCCACCGAGGCGCTGGTGCGGGATCTCCGGCGCCGCACCGACCGGCCGCTCTGGGTGAAGCTCAGCCCCAACGTCACCGACATTGCCGAGCCGGCCCGCGCCGCCGAGGCGGCCGGCGCCGACGCGCTGGTGGTGGCCAACACCCTCCTCGGGCTGGCGGTGGACGTCGACCGGCGGCGGCCCGTTCTGGCCAACGTCACCGGCGGCCTCTCCGGGCCGGCGGTGCGTCCGGTGGCGCTGCGGCTGGTGTGGCAGACCCGGCAGGCCACCGCCCTGCCCATCGTCGGGGTGGGCGGCATCGCCACGGCGGAGGACGTCGTGGCCTTTCTCCTCTGCGGCGCGAGCGCCGTGGAGGTGGGCACCATGAACTTCATCGAACCCGGCGTGGCGGCGCGGCTGGTCGACGACCTCGACGCGCGCCTCGCCGACCGGGCCGAGACGGTCGGGGAGCTCATCGGCGCCCTCGACCTGCCCTAGACCGGGGCCGCCCGGACGGGCGGCCGTCGTCGCAGATGCATCGGGAGGCATGGCATGCAGGCCGTCGAGTGCGAACTGGCCCGGCTGCTCATCAACGAGTCCGGGCAGGTCCAGATGGTGATGCTGCGGGAGAAGGACGGACCGCGATCGGTGCCGATCATGATCGGCATCGTCGAGGCGGTCGCCATCAGTCGCCGCCTCTCGGACGAAGACCTTCCCCGCCCGATGACGCACGACCTCTTCCGCAACACGCTCGACCAGCTCGGCGTCGTCCTGGAGCGGGTCACCGTCACCGACATCCGGGACGAGACCTTCTTCGCGCTGCTCTCGCTGCGGACCGCCGCGGGCGAGGCGGTGGAGGTGGATGCCCGTCCGAGCGACGCCCTTGCGCTCGCGGTGCGCGTCGGCTGCCCGGTCTTCGTCGCGGAGCACGTGCTCGACGCGGTCTCCGGCGAACCGGAGTGACTCAACCGCCGCCGGCCGGCCGCAACGCGTAGTCCCGTTGCTCGAAGAGGTATCCGCTCCGCCCGCGCACCGCGTTGAGGCGCTTGATCTCCTTCTTCAGGCTGGCGGCCATCTCGCCGAAGCGGGCCGGGTGCACGCCGTCGCCCACGTTGGCCTCGGTCAGCACCGCCAGGCTGAGCGTCACCAGTGGCGCGCAGCGCGGGCGCCCGTCGCGGTCGGTGGTCTCGTAGCAGCCCTTCGCGGCCGTTTCCGGGTCGAAGAGGGACAGTTTTTCCTCGTCGAACGCCGCGCAGACCAGTTGCAGCGTCTCGGTCAGCACCGACTCCGGCGCGACGATGACGAAGTCGTCGCCCCCGAGGTGTCCCAGGCGCGCCCCGAGGCTGATCTCCTTCAACTGCCGATGGAGCACCGACGCGGCGAGCTTGATCATCTCGTCGCCCTTGGGGAAGCCGAAGACGTCGTTGTACTCCTTGAAGCTGTCGAGATCGCCGTAGATCACGGTGAACGGCGGATGTTCCAGCGCCTCGCGCAGCCACTTCTGGATCATCACGTTGCCCGGGAGGCGCGTCAGGGGGTTGGCGCTCTGCGCCCGGCTCACCTCCAGGTCGATGCTGCGGGTCAGGAGCGCCTGCATGGTGATCGTGCCCCGCAGTCCTCCGTCCGCGGCGGTCACGACCACCGGATCGTACAGCTCGTCCTGCTGGCGGTTCATCGCCAGGCGGCAGAGCGCGGCGATGTCGGTCCGCTCCGAGACGACCAGGGGGTCCCGGCGGGCAATGTCCTCGATGGGTTTCTTCTGGTAGAGCGAGTACCCGAACGGCCCCCCGGCCCGCCCGTAGAAGTGCTGCCGCGTCACCAGCCCGTACCCCCGCCCGTCGAGGCGGACCAGCACGTGATCCAGCGACGGCGTGCGGCGAAAGATGGTGTCGGGCCCCTCGCAGGTCACCGCCTCCGGCCCGTAGACCGCCGGCTCCTGCACGAGGTCGACAATGGCGTGTTCCTCCGCGGCCGCGACGCGCCCGGCCCCGCAGGCGAGGGTGTCGAGGGCCCGGAACGAAGGCGTCTCCGTGTCGGGCAGCACCGGATCGGGAACCGGCAGGCAGAAGTACGCCCCCTGTGCGTAGCGCACGCCCTGGCGGGCGAGCACCGAGAGGTCGGCATGGGTCTCCACACCCTCGGCCACCAAGCGGCAACCGAGCTGGCTCGCACAGTTGATGACCCGTCGCAGCAGGCGCTGCTGCGGCGGGCTCTCGTCGATGCCGGCCACGAGCCCCCGGTCCAGCTTGAGATACTGCGGCTCGATGGCGAAGAGAAGCGCCAGGTTCCCGCGGCCGGCGCCGTAGTCGTCCAGCGCGAGGCGGAATCCCTCGGCGGTGAAATGCCGCACCGTTTCCTCCAGCACCGCCAGATCCGGCGCCGCACCGACGGGCGTCAGCTCCAGCACCACCTGCTGCGGGTCCAGCCCGGCCCGGCGCACCGTGGACGCGCTCCACTCCCGGACGAAGCGCGGGTCGAGAAAGACGCCGAGACTGACGTTGAAACTGACCATGCGATGATGGGTCACCTCGGTGGCGTCCGCCAGCCGGCGAAGCGCGGCGCGGCGGCAGAGCTGCTCAAGTTCCCACGCCAGGCCGCCGGCCCGCGCGACGGCGAAGAGGGCCTCCGGCCCGACCGTCGTTTCCGGAAAGCGGCTCAGGACTTCGAACCCCGCCGTCTCGGCCGCGAAGAGGTCCACGACCGGCTGAAAGTGCGGCACCACCCGGCCGGCGGCCAGGATCTCCAGCACCGCTTCCAGTTCGTGGCGCAGGACGGAGCGCCCGGCCGGGTCTCCCTGCGGGCCCGGCGCCTGCGGGTGTTCGGCAACCGCAATCGCCGCGGGACCGGTCCGGTTGCTCGTATGCATGCAGCAGCTCCCCTGCCGCCGGATTCGCGGACGGATGCCGGAACCGGGCGTTCGCAATCCCGTCCAACATAGACCGCGGATCCCGGTGCAGCAAGTTAGCTTGCCGTAAATTGCCCGCAAGGAAGGCGGAAAGCGGCAAGGCCTTGTGACCGGGCCCCCGGTCCGTATAATGACGCGCCGCAAGCACCTTGTGGGCGGACACGTTCCGTCGGGCCGCACGCGACTGCCAGGGGAGCCTACGCCATGCCCAAGACCTTCGTCCTCGACACGAACGTTCTGCTCCACGACGCCGGCGCCATCGAGAGCTTTGCCGACAACATGGTGGTGCTCCCGATGGCCGTCATCGAGGAGCTCGACAAGTTCAAGACCCGCAGCGACGAGCTCGGCCGCAATGCCCGCACCGTCATCCGCCGCATCGATGCGCTCCGCGTGGAGGGCAGCCTCCGCGAGGGCGTGCCGATGGAGAACGGCGGCAGCCTGATGATCATCACCAGCCGCGGCCTGGCGATGGACGTCGGCCTGGAGGACGACATTCCGGACAACCGGATCCTCCGGGTGGCCTATGCGCTCCACGAACGCCAGAGCGGGAACGATGACAAGGTGATCTTCGTCACCAAGGACATCAACGCCCGCCTCAAGGCCGACGCGCTCGGGATCGAGGCGCAGGATTTCGAAAAGCAGAAGGTGAAGTTCGACGAACTCTTCACCGGGTACGCCGAACTGGACGTTCCGAAGGATACGGTCGACCGTTTCTACCAGGAGGAGATCTTCGAAATCGAGGGGCTCGACGCCTGTCCGAACCAGTTTCTCCTCCTCCGCGACGAGACCAACCCCAAGCACACCGCCCTCGCCCGCGCTGCCGAAGCCGGGACGCTCATCCACCTCAACAACCGCTGGGAGCGCGCCTGGAACATCAAGCCCCGGAGCAAGGAGCAGCGCATGGCGCTCGACCTCCTGCTCGACCCCGGGGTGCAGCTCGTCACGCTCATGGGACCGGCCGGCACCGGCAAGACACTCCTGGCCATCGCCGCCGGCCTGGAGAGCACCATCCGCCAGAAACGGTACGAAAAGATCCTCGTCAGCCGCCCCATCATCCCGCTGGGCAAGGACATCGGCTACCTGCCCGGCGGCAAGGACGAAAAGCTGGGCCACTGGATGCAGCCCATCTTCGACAACCTCGCCTATCTCATGCAGGACGGCAAGAACGGCGGCCGGCAGGAGAGCCACGAGAAGGTGGAGGAGAAGGTGGAGGACCTGCAGCGCCAGCACCTGGTGGAGCTTGAGGCGCTCACCTACATCCGCGGGCGCAGCATTTCGCGGCAGTACATCATCGTCGACGAGGCCCAGAACCTGACCCCCCACGAGGTGAAGACCATAGTCAGCCGCGCCGGGGAAGGGTCGAAGCTGGTGCTCACCGGCGACCCGTACCAGATCGACAACCCCTACCTCGACAGCGCGTCCAACGGCCTTGCCTACGCGGTCGAACGCCTCAAGGCCACCCCCATCCACGGGCACATGACGCTCTGGAAGTCGGAGCGCTCCACACTGGCCGCCCTGGCCGCCGATCTGCTGTAGCCGGCGGACGGGACGGACGGGTTTTGCACTTGTCACCCCCCGTTTCGCGGGGTATATGTGTGAAGAACTTCACATCAGTAGGCGCGTGGCGCAGCCGCAATTCGGGCGCGGGACGCGTTTTGCTTCTTTTTTGCGATCTGTGAGCTGCAGCAGGGCATTTGCGGCGTATAGTGCGATTGCCCCTTCGCATCCGGAGCCGGAGGCTTTGGCGGGTGCGCACCGGTTTCGGGGTGTGCCTGCGCAACAGGATTCGCACTTGACGTACGCGCAGCAACGGGAGAGCATCCTGTCCGGCCCGCAGGATATGGCACGGCATCCCTGGTGAGCCGGCGGCGGCTGGCCTTCGGCGCCTTGCAGGCGCAACATGAGGAAGCAGACGTAGATGACCGACGCGGACCTGATTCAGAGCT